>JAPPKG010000321.1:0-15448 GCA_026914085.1 Caldilineaceae bacterium
ATTGGTGGGCGGCTGTTCTTTGTGGGCTGGAAACTGTGGCGCGGGAGGGTGGTGTGATGGGCAAAGTGGCATTGGTGACCGGTGCGGGACGGGGGATTGGGCGGGGTATCGCGCTGGCGCTGGCGGAGAGAGGGTGGTCGCTGGTTATCAACTATCGGGGCAATGCGGCGACGGCCAATGAGACCGCTGGGATGGTCCGTGATGCGGGCGGCGATGCGCTGGTGGTGCAGGCCGATATTGGCTCGGCGGCGGACCGGGCGCGGCTGGTGCAGGCGGCGCTGGACGAGTTCGGCCGTATCGATCTGCTTGTGAACAACGCCGGCATGGGCCCGCGCACGCGCATGGACATCCTTGAGACGACGGAAGAGTCGTACGATGAGGTGATGAACGTCAATCTGAAGGGGCCGTTCTTCCTCAGCCAGCTGGTGGCGCGGACGATGCTGGAGCAGTTGGAATCAGGGCCGGCAGAGGCCGATGGCGGCGCGCCGCAGATCATCAATATCGGTTCGATCAGCGCCTATACGAGCAGCCCGGCGCGCGGTGAATACTGCATCTCCAAGGCCGGTGTCGGCATGATGACGCTGCTGTTCGCGGACCGGCTGGCGGAGAGCGGCATCAACGTCGTCGAGGTGCGGCCCGGCATCGTCGAGACCGACATGACGAGCACGGTGAAGGAGAAGTACGACAAGCTGATCGGCGACGGCCTGACGCCGATACGCCGTTGGGGGCAGCCGGAGGACGTGGGCAAAGCGGTGGCGGCGCTGGCGGAGGGGCTGTTTCCGTTCTCGACCGGTGCGGTGCTGGATGTTGACGGCGGGTTTCATATGCACCGGTTGTGAGACGGCGGTAGTCAGTTGTCAGTAGTTAGTAGTCAGGGGAGAGTGTAAGGTATGAAACTGATCGTTTTCAGTAAGATGCTCCAGGAGAAGAGTATTGCCGAGCTGGTCGAGCTGGCGCAGAAGCACGGTTACGACGGCTATGACCTGGCGGTGCGACCCGGTCATCCGGTCAACCCGGACAACGCGGCTGAGGCGCTGCCGCAGGCACAGGCGCAGATGGAGCAGGCCGGGCTGCAGATCGGCATGGTAACGGGCAACTTCGATCTGCTGACGGCCGACCATCCCCTGGCGGAGCCACTGCTGGCGGCGATGGACAGCGCGGACGTGCGGCTGCTGAAGCTGGGCTATTTCAGGTTCGAGCCGCAGACGATGGACTACTGGGAGCAGGTGGAGAATGTGCGGCGAGCTTTTGCCGCCTGGGAAAGACTGGCCAGTATCTACAACGTCAAGATCTGCTATCATACGCACTCCGCCTACTGCATGGGCCTCAACGCGGCCGCGCTGATGCATCTGCTGCGCGACTTCGATCCCGCCTATTTGGGCGCGTATCTCGATCCCGGCCACTTTGCGGTGGACGGTGAACCGTTCGACTTTGGCCTGGCGATGGCGCGGGAGCATCTGAGCATCCTCTCCCTGAAGGATGTCTTCGTCGAGCGTGTCGAGAAGAACGGTCACGGCGCGGCCAAACCGCGCTGGGTGGACGCCGGCGATGGGATCGTTGATTGGACGGCAGTATTCGGTGAGCTGCGCCGGATCGGGTATGACGGTTTCCTGTCGATTCACTGCGAGTATGACATTGACGAAGGCGCGGACTGGTTCGAGACCTTTGTGCGTGAGGTGGCGTTTTTCCGCAAGATGAGAGGGAACGGCGAGAAGTGAGGGAAGAGGAGTGAGGAGAGAGAGCGTCTGTCGTCCCTCGCGGGTTGAGTATGGAGGCTCAAGCGGATGATAAAGAGTCTTAGCGTTAAGGGCCTGAACAACCGAATTGATGCCGACCTGGAGTTCAATGAAGACCTGAACATCATTACGGGCAAGAATGGGTCGGGTAAGACGACAGTACTTAAACTACTCTGGTACCTGATCAGCGGGAATCTTGAGCGCGTAATCTTTGAAATCCCGTTTCAGCAAGTTTTAGTGAAAGGCGATTCTCTTTATCTGGCGATCCATCTACGCAGCGCTAGCGAAATCACATTAATTTCATCAGATCTTTCCAATGGAGCACTGAAGGAGGGAACTGTCGAACAACTGGATGACACGCTGAAAGAACTCAACAAGCGTATCGTGACCAAGTCGAAAAAAAGTTTGTTCTTCCCCACATTCAGAAGAATAGAAGGGGGCTTTTCCGGTCTCAGCGATGTCAACCATCCAGACAGATCTGCAACTTCAACAACGGAGATGTTTCAGTCATCATTGGAAAGGTTCTCCTCTGATATCTCGACCAACGGTCACAGATTTGTCGCGTCAATCTCAACCCATGATGTTGGTACTCTGTTGACTCAGAAATACGCCGATATCAACGAGGAGATCAGAGACCGTCAGTCTCGGCTATTGGACGAGATTTCACAAAAGTTCCAGGTATCGCCTGGTGATTCCATAGGCTCGGAAGTATCTCAGGCTGTGCCCTCCGTACTTACTGATATTCAACAGGTTGCTAAGGAGAGCGAGCGGCTTTTCAAGCCGTTTCTAGTGCTGTCCGAACTTACTCGAAACATCTTAGAATATCAGGCAATTCAAGTTGTGGGACAAAATGCCCATGGTGAAATAACGAAGGGGATTACTCTGGGAGAAGGATCAGACGGGGCAACTCTTGAAACAACAAAAGGAGCAATTGCATCTGACAAGCTCTCCGCTGGAGAGAAGCAGATGCTAAGTTTTCTGTGCTACAACGCATTCAGCGAAAATACAGTCATCTTCATCGATGAGCCAGAATTGAGCTTGCATGTTGACTGGCAGAGACTCCTACTGCCAACGTTACTGGAACAGGAGACTGGGAACCAGTTCTTCATTGCTACGCATTCGCCCTTCATCTACGCAAAATATCCTGAAAAGGAGATTCCGTTGGGAGACAAGGGAGGTGCAAATTAGTGCCGACGCCGTCCCCCACGGTAGAGGAGTTAATTGCAACCCTCCGTCGCTCTTCCTTGCCAACGGTACTCGTTGAAGGCCAAGAGGATATGCGCATCTATCGTTGGGTAGAGGCGCGCCTTGGCAACCGAGCCGCGAATGTGTTGCCTACGGGTGGTAGGGACAAATTGCTATCTGTCTATGACCGAAGGCAGGAATTCTCCAACTTGCCGGTTGCCTTTATCGCCGACAGGGACATGTGGCTGTTTTCAGGGATTCCATCAAACTACGATGAGGTCATCTGGACAGAAGGATATAGCGTTGAGAATGACCTGTACGCAGGCGCTGAACTTGAAAACCTCTTAGACGCCGAGGAGGCGCAGGCACAACAGCAGTTGCTGGATACTATTGCCGAGTGGTTCGCATTTGAGGTTGAAGAGTATCTTGCGGAGAGGCACTATGAGGTCTCTCATCACTGCGACCGAGTTGTCCCGCGTGGACATGCACAGATAGATGAGGATTTCAGCAGAAGCCGTGGCTTTCGTCCTCCTAGAGAGAGGATGCATCGCCAGATCAAGAGGGCGTATCAGCTTCAACTCAGGGGAAAGCAGCTCTTTCAAATTCTGGAACGTTTTTTGAACGCCCCCAATCGCGGCACCCGTTATAGCGTCGCGTCGTTGCAAGAGATAGCACTCAAGATGACTCCCGCTCACCCACTGATGGGTCGTTTGATGCAAGAGATTGAACAAGCGGTAGCGGATCAGTAACCCGCTTTACGGAACGCCAACGCAGTAGACAATAATAGTTTTTCAAGCTGAAAGGATTACACACCCTTGCCTTATCCCTACCCACTTGTATTCAGCACACTTGGCTCGCCGGGCTGGTCGTTGGAGCGCGCAGCGGAGCAGGCGGTGGCCGACGGTTACGCCGGGCTGGAAGTTCGTATTCTGGACGGCCAGGTAATTCCGCCGGACCTGCCGGATGAGCGCCGCGCCGCAATCCGCAGTCTGATGAAGGAGCACGGGCTGGTTATCGCCGGCATCGGCGCGTCCACCCGCTTTTCCTCGCCGGACGCGGACGACCGCGCCAAGCATCTGGCTGACCTGCGCGCCTATCTGGCGCTGGCCAGCGACCTGGAGGTGCCGATCGTGCGCACTTTCGGCGGCGGCCCGTCCGAGGGCCAGACGATGGAGGACGTGATCGATCTCGTCGCCGCCAGCCTGGCGGAGGCCGCGCCGGACGCTGAACGGCGCGGCGTCACCATCTGCCTGGAGACCCACGACGCTTTCTGCCGCGGGCAGGAGGTGGCGGGCGTCCTGAACCAAGTGGATTCGCCGTGGGTCAAGGCGGTCTGGGACGTGCATCATCCCTTTCGGATGGGCGAATCGACCGAGGATACGTGGAACTACATCGGCGCGCGCCTGGCCCATGTCCACATGAAGGACGCTCTGCGCCGGGAGGACGGCAGCTGGGAGCTGAAGCTGATGGGCGAGGGCGAGGTCCCCTGCCGGGAGATCCTCCACCTGCTGGCGGCGAAGGGCTACGACGGTTATATCTGCGCCGAGTGGGAGAAGGCGTGGCATCCTGAGGTCGAGGAGCCGGAGATCGCTATTCCCCAGCATGCGCGGGTTCTGCGTGAGTGGATGGCGGGGTGAGACTTCGGTTTTTAGTATTCAGTTTCTAGTTTTTAGTGACTGCGTCTCCTGGAGTTAGGTACGGTCAGGGACTGCCGGAGCTAGGAATTGGGGACGGCGGGGTAAGTGGGGTTGCGATGAGGACGGAGAAGCCGAAGGGGCTGTACCTGCTGGGGGAGAGTGCCTTTGCCCGAATATATGGGGAAGACACGCGGCGGGATATTGAGGCGGAGGTGGAGATTGTTGGGACGTTGCAGACGCCTGAGACGGTCGCGGGGGACGCTTCGGCGCTGGCGGATGTCTCGCTGATTTTTTCCGGCTGGGGCATGGCGCGGGTGGATGAGGCCTTTCTCAAGGCGGCGCCCAATCTGGAGGCGATCTTTTACGCTGCGGGCACGGTGCGATACTTTGTGACCGACGCTCTGTGGGAGCGGGGCGTGCGCCTGACCAGCGGTTATGGCGCCAATGCCGAGTTTGTGGCGCCGTACACGCTGGCGCAGATTATCCTGAGCCTGAAACGCGTCTGGCATTTCGCCAACAAGCTGCGTCAAGAGGGAACCTACAGTTCGTTTGATAAGGAGCCGCTGCCAGGCCTGTACACCGGCGTCGTCGGGTTGATCTCGCTGGGCCAGGTCGGGCTCCGGGTTGCGCGCCTGCTGCAGGAGACGCTGCCGGCCGTGCGCGTTCTGGCTTACGACCCGTTTCTGACACCGGTTTTGGCCGCGGAGCTGCATGTAGAGCCGGTCGGGTTGGAGGAGCTGTTCAGGAGCTGTGACGTGGTCTCGCTGCATACGCCGTGGCTGCCGGAAACGGTCGGCATGATTACGGGCGCGCACCTGGCCTCGATGAAAGAGGGCGCGGCGTTCATCAACACGGCGCGCGGGGCGGTCGTGAACGAGCCGGAGATGATCGCGGTGCTGCAGCAGCGGCCGGATTTGTATGCCTTGCTGGATGTCACGCACCCGGAGCCGCCGGCGGCGGGGTCGCCTCTTTACAGCCTGCCCAACGTGCTTCTCACCCCCCACATTGCCGGCGCGCACAACACCGAATGCCTGCTAATGGGCCGTACGATGGTGACCGAGCTGGCCCGCTACCTGGCGGGTGAACGCATGGAATACGAGGTCACGCAGGAGATGCTGCCGCTGCTGGCCTGATGCGGACCATCTTCTGGCCGCCCGAACATTTTGCCCGCGCAGTCTCCGTCCCCGACAGGATCACCTATGTTTTTGCCCGGACTCGTCTCCATAACTTTTCGCCAACTCTCTGTGGAGGAGATCATCGCCCTGGTGACGCAGGCCGGTCTGGCTGCGGTTGAGTGGGGCGGGGATATTCACGTTCCGCACGGGGACGAAGCGCAGGCGCGTACGGTCGCCCGCTTGGGCGCCGATTCCGGTCTGGACGCGGCGGCGTACGGCTCCTACTACCGCGTCGGGCACCCCGAGACCGGACCTTTCGAAGCGGTGCTGGTCTCGGCGGTAGCGCTGGGCGCGCCGCAGATACGCGTATGGCCCGGGGAGCAGGGCAGCGACGAGGCGGACGAGGCCTACTTTCAGACGGTGGTAGAGGACAGCCGCCGCATCGCCGACATTGCCAAGGCTGAAGAGATCGGCATCGTCTACGAGTTCCACGGCAATACGCTCACCGACACGAATGCGGCAGCCTTGCGTCTTCTGCAGAGCGTAGACCATGCCAATGTGCGCTCGCTGTGGCAGCCGCCCCGGTTCGCCGCGCGCGCCGACAACCTGGCCGGAATAGAGATGGTGCGGCCTTGGCTGGAACATCTGCATGTCTTCCACTGGCATCTGCAGACGGGTGAACGCCGTCCCCTGGCAGAGGGCGAGCATCTGTGGCGGGACTATCTGGCGCAGGCGGGGGATCCCGAGCGAATGCGCTATGCGCTGCTGGAGTTCGTGGAGGATGACGCGCCGGAGGCGTTCCTGCGCGATGCGGCGACGCTGCTGCGGTGGGTCGGCGACTATCCTGGCGCGAGTAACTGACTACGGTCCTCTGAACGCGACCCATGGCCCACGTTCGCCAGCAGACCCCTACGGACCCGGATGGTTCTGACGCTGTCCTCGCGCTCATGGTCCGCCCTTGGGCGCCGGCAGCGGTCAGTCAGCATGTGCGCCTGGTGCTGGGGGATACTGAGTGTGCTGCGCGCGACGCGGTCTGGGTGGAGATCAGCTATGGGCTGGAGGGCGCGCCGCTGACCTATCTGCGTCACGTTCTGCAGGTTGACGGTTGGCGCTTAGCCGAACCGATCGAACAGCTGCTCAGCGGCGAGACCCCCTACGCAACCTGGCGGAGCGGTTGCCCGCCGGCGTTGCTGATGGCGCGTGCCGGGGACGCCGACGCGCAGGGCAACCCGACTTATCAGTTGACGCTGCAGCTGACCGTCAGCGGGCTGACCGATGGTGGTCAGCGGGACGGGTCCGCCATCACCTTCGCTCTGGACCGGATTAGCGGTGATGAACTTGCGCGCTTCGGCGAGGCGTTCGACCAGGAGTTGCGACAGGCGCTGGAATACCAATTGCCAGCCACCACCCCGATGGGTCCAGCGACGCCGCCGTACGGCCTAGAGGTGAATACGTTCAGCAGTCGCGTCAACGCGGCGGCCTATGACGCGCTCGGTACCGACTACAGCCATGACTATCTGGACGAACCTTTCTTTCGTGAGGCGTTCGAGGGCTGGCTGGGGATGTTGCCCGCCGGTGGCCGCACATTGGAGATCGGTTGCGGGCACGGTATACCGATCGCGGCTACACTGGCCGCCGCGGGACAGCGCGTGACCGGCATCGACCCGTCGGCGCAAATGATCGCCGAGGCCCAGCAGGCTGTGCCGGGGCATGATTTTCGTCAACTGGCACTAGTGGAGTTGGAGGAAACGGACGTCTTCGACGGGGCCTGCTGCTTCTTTTCGCTGCTGTGCATGGACCCGATCGAACTGCAGATGGGTTTGGCGCGGCTGCACAGGGCGCTGAAAGCGGGTGCGCCGCTGCTGATTGTGTCCGGCGTGCCGGACCTGTTCACGCGAACGTCGACCCTGCGCAGCGTACAGGGGCGGACCACGTGGGAGTGGCCGTACGATCACGAGGACATGGCCGCCATTCTGTCCGCGGGCGGGCAGTGGCGGGTCGGGGCGGAGGCGGTGCGGTTTTACGATACGGATACGCTCAAGCAGATCGAGGCAACTTCGCTGGACCAGTTGACGGCTGATGCTCGCTATCTGCCCGGCGCTGAGATGTCCGATCCGCTGGCGTTTGCGACGGGGAAGCGGGTTGTTAAGGGGGTATATGCGCTGGTCGCGTGCAGGATGGCGGGGCCTAGAGGTTAGCGGCCAGGGAATCGACGAACAGGCAGGGAGAGTTTTCGGAGTTTCCCTAAACCAAGACCCATATTCTGCGAAATCGAAGTACACATGCCCCGAACTGGTGGCTCAGGCTGTGGCATAGAGATGAGGCTGGGTTGTACGGGTTGGTGCGAAAGGCGAGGAGGATAGGATCATGAATTACCCCGATCCAGACAAGATTTTCCAAATGTGTTGGTAACCGGAACCAGACAGTGCGGCATCTGATGGCCGTGCGTAGTCCCACTCTTCTGAACTGAGCTCTCGCAAGAAATTCCGTGCCTTGTCGACCGAAAAACGACTCTCATCACCACCAGAAATCTCACGATAAAGATTTCCTAAAGATTCCGCAATACTTCGGGGCGCAGAATTCATACGCATCAGGACAGCGTCTTCGGTTCGAACTCCGTGGTAGATCATTGCCGGGAGCGCATTTATGCGTCGGCGTTCGGTTTCGGGGAGTGAGTCAAAGTCTACGCCTGTCATACGACTCAGGGCGGAGACGCCCCAAGTGCCATTATTTACTATTGCTCGGTAGATCGCCCTGCACGCGTTGGTCAGTGCCTTGGTGTCATCCTCATTACCATGGCCACTGAAATAGGCCCTAGCAATGTCGCTGAGGCCCCTTCCATTTACCCAGTCACGCGTTATGTCCGACAAGCGGGACTGATCGAAACCCTTGCCTCCGATCTGTTCCAACTCTCGTCTGAGTTGCGGTACTTTGAGCATGACACCGAAGATGTCGGCAATTCTTCCTCCATCACCAAACAAACTCTCGGGTATCCAGTCCGAAGGTGTGAGCTTTCTTTCCAGCCCGCGGATTTCCATCATTGCAGATCGGACGCCTTCGGGCGAAAAACCAGTGGAGTCGGCCAATTCCGGGACACCTTCTCGCATTTCTGCGAGTTGACGTGCATAGGAGTGTGTAGCAGCCAACAGTGCGTCGGCTTTATCCCTATGTGCCGGGTCGTTGCGCAGTACCGTGTAACCGAAAGTATTTCGCAATAATTGCTCTGAATCCCCCAAGACTGAGTCAAGATTCTTCTTCTCAGCCCAAAGGTGTGAAATGTAGCAGCGAAAATCCTCCCACTGATCCTTCCACAACACCTCTGAAAGATTCACGAGTTCGCCTTGTTCTGCTAGCTCTTCCAAGAGAGTGACTAGCCGCGACACCAACGCACCAGTGTTACGGCTGACAAATTCAATACGCGTATTTCGGTCCGCACTTTCGGCAAGGCCAACTACGCCAACACTGTCATGATTAATTCGACCAGCGCGCCCTGCAAGGTTCCAAAACTCTCGAGGACCCATATCAACAGTTTTTGATCCGTCGTAGAACCCCGTTCCCGCTAGGAAAACTGACGATACAGGAAAATTAATGCCCTGAGCGATAGTTGTTGTTGCACACAGAACTCTGAGATGGCCGGCCTCTGCGAGCCACTCCATCAGGGCGCGCGCTTCATCAGACAAGCCGGCGTGATGCACCCCGACACCGTGCCTTAGCATCTCAACAAGCTGAAAATCGGGGCTTACTTCCGTACTCAGGAAATCTTGTACTAAGCTAATGTTAGGAGGGACGTGGTCAAAGGGGGGCAGGCTCTGAGCCGTTTTCCGAGCCATTTCCCACACCCAGTCAGGCCTAGTGGTAACAGCAACACTGGTGCCGCGCACCGACATCGCTGCTGCTATGGCCGCCGTCTGCGTCCCAAATCCTATTTGTTTGCCCTTGTTGAGGACTTGGCTTTTTGGAACATCAATCGGCCTAACTCTACCCACGCGATGCTCTCCACGAAGTGGCATCGCCTTCTCGGTGACGGTCAACGTTTCATAGATGAGATGCCAACCGGCATTTTTACTGTCATCAGGAACTGCGCGATACAGACCGATAATCCTCTCATTTGGCTTCCACGGCGTGGTACCAAGACTAATCGCTTGTCCAGCATTGACATCATGTGCCAGCCAACGGGCGACAGCTTCGGTGCCTTCCACAAACGGCATCAACAACAGAAAATTCGCTGTAGGACAATCACGCTTGACTGTAGCAAGCAATAGCTCAATGCGCAGCCCTCGGCTGATGGCTTCCAGATTGTGGGCCTCATCCATAACGACAAGAGCTAGGGGCCGGTCTACCTTTTTGTTCCGGATGATTAGTGAAAGTTTCTCCGGTGTAGCGACGAGGACTTGAAACGGTTGCTCGCGTTCAGTCAAAAGCTGCTCTTCAAAAGTGTCCACTTCCACAGCAGCTGTCAGTTGATCCACGTTGATACCGATTGGCTCAAAGTCTCGTCGCAGTTGCCTGGTTATCTGGGCGGACAATGCACGCGTCGGCACGATGTACGCGACCCAGCCCTTATCAACATCGAACTGATTGAGGGCTTGTAGAATACGAAACTGAGCCAGCAAAGTCTTACCACCGGAAGTGGGCAAATCGACTACGATTGCTGTCTTTGCCTGGTCGAGAAGCCCTTGTTCAAGCAGGGCCGCACGTTGAGGTGGGAGGAGTTCGAACATCGCCGCATGCTCACGATGCGTGAGGGAACGCACGAAATCTGAAGTGCGGGAATTGATCGAACGTGCTGCCCTCCAAAGAGAATTCGTTACCATAGTGCGTCCAGCAGCATGTAGCCATCGAAGGACGATTTCGTGTTGTGCATCGCCCGAAAACGTTGCTGCATTGATGGCCGATTCGAAATGCTTGTCAATTTGGCTAAACGGGTCGACCGGATGTCCTTGAATGATGTAGAAGGCAAGGATTTCAGTACCTTTAGCCCAGTGATAAAGAGCTGTCAGCCGTAAAGCCATGGCACGATCCGCTGCTTGAGAATCGTTCTGAAGCGACTGTCCTTCGTATTGTTTCTGGTCTTCACGCAGACCTGCGATAATCTCCCGAATCTGATCTAGATCATCCCAGCTTTTCTTTCTGAACAACCTAACCCAACAATCAAAGAGTCGAAAGAGGATTCGTTGATCCCAAGAAACAGAAGCAACACTAGGTGCGTCTAACTGCTCGGCATTCTCTTTGTACCAACGGCGAAGGTCTGCCCATCGATCGCCACAGTATGCCAATGCAGAAAACTGAAGCACAAAATATATTCTTTCATGCGTATCCTCGGGGATCGGCAACAGGCGTCGGATATCGAAAGCTTTAGATGCGACGGCAACAGTCTGATTGCGTAACGCGTCATTAACTCCGGACGGGCGACTCAATTCCTCTAAGCCTTCAATTGCGGCAATTTCGTAGGCTAGGGCGACGCGTTCTAACAACGGATCGTCGCTCTCTCTATGGGCAAAGTCGAACGCGATCTGTTGCCCGACAGCGCGTTGCGCGAGGCGTTCACGTGCTAATTCGTTTGCGCGCTTCAGATCTTCCGGATCGATTGCGCCAAGCGCCCAATGAGGGGCGAATTCGCCAGAGCCTTTTGCAGAGAAGCTCATGTACTATTTCGTTTCATGAGAACAGTTGTGCCTAGGCTATCAACGCAGCCGTCTGGAAGATAGATCGCTAAGACCTCGACCCGAGTACCTTCCGGACAGTCCGTAGCAAGAGCATGAATGCGTGCCTGCAAGTCCCTTTCATTTGGAGGCACGTCTCTAACCAGCACCCCAAAAAGCATAACATCAGAAGAATTTCTCAAATACCTCTGACCAGCAGCCTCAAAGTACGATTTCCAAGAGGCCCCCTTAGAGCGAAAACCAAGGTACTTAAAGAGATCATCCCGAATGGATTCATTGTCTCGCAAATCCTCTAACTGCTTCTTCAGTCCAGTTCTACCATACATTATGCTGGGGGGATACGAGGCCTCACTGGACGTCTTTGTTTCACCGAACGCGAAACAGTAGCCGGCACTATCCATACCAAAACCGACCAAATCAGCGCCAGGAAGGCTAGAACCGCTTTTCCGCTCGTCACGACTATCCGGCCATGGAAAAACACAGTCCCGATGATCCGCGAGATAGACTTCTGCTATTGCCTCGCCGACACGCCAGTCTTCGACGACTTCAGGATCACTCAATATACGCTTCAACGCTTCGGTGGCGAAGCCAGTCTCTTCCTCGCCAGGAATGATGAGGTCCTCAATGCCTGACTTGCCTTCATCGTCGAATAATAGCATTGCAATCCGTTCGTCAAATGCCTTATTCAATTCCTCTCTGGTCCAGACCAATCCATTTCCTGAACACGGGGGACTTCCAAGGTTGTAAGCAACTCTACCTGCAGCAACTCTCAAATGATTGTCTCCACGAATGCGTTAATGCCATGGACTTACGCCTTAATCACGACAGGATGTAGTGAGGCACAATCGGGTGTACTCGCGCAAAGTGCCATTATGTTAGCGCACAAACGTTCTATTGTCAATTCCATGGCACCGTCTTGTTACGAATTAGGAACCGCTGACTCACGAGGCAAGTTCAAGAGGGCAGTGGCCAGAGGCGTAAACTGCGCGGAAACTCCCAACTGCGAACAAGAATCCCTCAGCCCGCGTCCACGCCGAACGAACCCCGGACCGCGATCTTGAAGGCTGTCTTGCCGTCGAGCTCGTAGCCGCCGTCGAGGGCGTCGAAGCCTTCGGCGACGCGCTCGAGGGGGAGGACGTGGCTGATGACGGCGCTGAAGTCGACGTCGCTGCTCTGCAGGACCGCGACGGCGCGCGTGAAGTGGTGGTAGCGGCTGCCCCATACGCCCTCGAGGCGCAGATTGGGGCGCAGGAAGTGGCGGTGCGGGTTTACTTCGATCGTGCCGACGTCGACAAAGTGGCCGACCTCGACGAAGACGCCGTCCTCTTTGACAAGCTCGAGTCCTTCGGGGAAGGCCGGCAGGAAGCCAGCGGCCTCGATGACCACGTCGGCGCCGGCGCGGCCCGGGGTCATCCCAAGCGCCATCTCGCGGCGCTCGTCGGCGTCGGGGACGGCCATGATGTCGAGCGTCTCGTGTGCGCCGAGTTTGCGGGCGAGCTCCAGGCGGCCGGCAGGACCGCCGATGACGATCAGGCGGCCCGCGCCGCTGATTTTGGCCGCGATCAGGCACATCATGCCGATGGGGCCGGCCCCCTGGACGATGACCGTGTCGCCGATCTTGACGTCGCCGCGCAGCGCGCTATGCACGCCGACCGTGAAGGGTTCGGCGAGGACGCCCACCTGCGGCGGCGCATCCAGTTTGATCATGCAGGACTCGGGGTCGGACAGGTAGATGTAGTCGGCGAAACCGCCGCTGAATGGCTCGTCGGCGGGGCGGTAGCCATAGATCATGCCGCTGTTGCGGGGATGGAAGACGACCCGGTCGCCTTCTCGGACAGGAGTGCCGTTGAAGTCGGTGGTCAGGCCTTTGCCCAGAGCTTCGATGATGCCGACGTTTTCGTGGCCCAGCATCGTTGCCGGCTCGATCCCCTTCTGCCAGTTGTGAATATCGGTGCCGCAGATGCCGCATAGCTCCTGCCGCAGCAGAACTGTGCCCGGCGCGGGGTCGGGTACAGTGTATTCGCCCATGCTGAACTGTTGTCCTTCTGTGGAAACTGCCAGTCCTACCCGTGTCATCGTTATCTCCTTAAGAGTTCAATCTGTATTCAGCGCAAGGACCCGCGGCCGTGGAATTCGGACCAAACTCGCTACCATTGACCGCAGCGGGAACGAGACGTGGAAACTGATGCGCAATCACGCGGCCGCGTTCCGGAGGTTGGCGTGAAAGGGGCGCTCAGGAGGCTCCAAAGGCGCCGCGCACCGCTATCTTGAAAGCCGTCTTTCCGTCCAGCATATAGCCGCTGTCGAGCGCGTCGAAACCTTCCTGCACCCGCTCCAAGGGCAGGATGTGGCTGATCACGGAAGCAAAGTCGATCTCGGCGCTCTCCATGACCGCTACGGCGCGCACGAAGTGATTGAATTGGCTGCCGCGAACGCCTTCCAACCGCAGATTGGGGCGCAGAAAGTGCCGGTGCGGGCTCACCGCGATCGTGCCGACGTCCACGTAGTGGCCGACCTCGACAAAGACGCCGTCCTCCTTCACCAGCTCCAGCCCTTCGGGGAAGGCGGGCAGAAAGCCGGCGGCCTCCATCACCACATCGGCGCCGGCACGGCCCGGCGTCATTTTCAGCGCCATCTCCCTGCGCTCATCGGCGTCGGGCACGGCCATGATGTCGATTGTCTCGTGTGCGCCCAGCTTGCGGGCAAGCTGCAGGCGGCCGGCAGGACCGCCGATGACGATCAGGCGGCCAGCGCCGCTGATTTTGGCCGCGATCAGGCACATCATGCCGATCGGGCCGGCGCCCTGCACGATGACCGTGTCGCCGATTTTGACGCCGCCGCGCAACGCGGCATGCACGCCGATCGTAAACGGCTCGGCAAGAACGCCCACCTGCGGCGGCGACTCCGACTTGACTATGCACGACGCCGGGTCGGACAGGTAGATGTAGTCGGCGAACCCGCCGCTGAAGGGCTCTCCCGCGCCGCCGTGGCCGTAAGCCATGACGGTGTTGCGGGGATGGAAAACGACACGATCTCCCTCCCTGATGGGGGTGCCGTTATAGTCGGTGGTCACGCCTTTGCCCAGGGCGTCGATCACGCCGACGTTTTCGTGTCCCAGCATCGTTGCCCGCTTGATCCCTTTCTGCCAGTTGTGAAGGTCGGTGCCGCAGATGCCGCCCAACTCTTGCCGCAGCAGCACCGTGCCAGGCGCGGGGTCCGGCACGGTGTATTCGCCGACGCTGAACTCTTTGCCAACGGTGACAACTGCCTGTCCTGTCCTTGTCATAGAGGACTCCTGTGCGTTTCAGGCACTCAGGGAGATGAGCTGCGGTTGGGCGACCCGCGTCAGCTCTTCAACCGTAAGCTGCAGCATTGTTCTGTCGTCGCCGCCGCCGGCATAGACTAACCCGGGGGCCAGGTCCGCGATCGAACTGTCGAGCAGAACCTGCACCGCCTTGCTATGTCCGAACGGGGGCACGCCGCCGGCCGGGTAGCCGAGCATCTGCAACACGACGTCGGGCGAGGCCAGCTTGATGCGCTTGATGCCCACGCCGTGATGGTCTGCCAGGGGGCGTTTCTCGACGCGGCGTTCGCCGTGGCTGATGACGACAAAGGGGGCCGGCGGGGCATCCCGGTCGCCCGGTCTTTGGGCCAGGAACAGGAGCGTTTTGAGGATGCGGTCCGGCTCCACGCCGAGGGCTGCGGCTGCGGCGGGCACGGTGGGCGTATCGCCGATGTCACGCAGGAGCTGGGCTTCGATCCCGTTATCGTCGATGAAACGTTGCAGGTCGTCCGGTGTGCGCATAGGGTCTCCCGTCATGATTACAGTGCAGCGACTCGATGGTTGAAATGTACCAGTACACCAGGGGATGCGCAAACGGATCAGGGCTGAATCGCCCTGTACATCTCAGATTTGGGGTGGGAACAGTCTGGCGGGAAACAGTGCCAGCGGTGCCTGGAACTGGTTACAGTCTTTGGGCGAGACGCAGTGCAGGCGCCTGGCCTAGACGTACGGTGGAGTCCGTCAGTTGGGGCGGGTGCGAGGGCAGGCACTTGTGGGGATCTGATGGGACTGGCGGGACGTGGTCGGGCTGGACACCTTCGATTAGGCA
>JAPPKG010000249.1:0-15386 GCA_026914085.1 Caldilineaceae bacterium
CGCTGCTGGTGAAGAAGTTCCAGCCTTCGATGGCGCTGAGTACGACGGTGGTACTTGATTTGGACCGCAGCGCCTTCCCCTACCGGGAGGAGTACAGCGGAAGTGAATGGGCGGTGGTGCTGGCGGCGTCGGTGGCGAGTCACGTGGCGGAGCAGAGGCAGGAGATTGGGTTTCTCAGCAACGGGGAGGACCCGCGCACCGGTGCAGAGGTGCTGGAGGTCCCTTCGCGGAACGGGCGCGGCCACTTGATGGGGATTCTTGAGATCCTGGCGCGCATTCAGATGCGGGACATGCGCAAAGCTGAGGGAGAGTCTTCGAACCGGAACGGCAGGGCGCCGAAGAGTGCGACGGACGGGAGCGGGGAAGAGGAGGCATGGCGCTCACCGATTGCGCTGCCGACGTGGCTGCCGCGGCGGGTGGCGCATCTGAGCTGGGGTTCGACGCTGGTGGTGGTGACACCGCGGCTGACCGAGGAATTGGTGTGGGTACTGCACGGCATGTACCGGCGGGGGCTGAATGTGTATGCGCTGGTGTGCACGTTGCAGCCGCAGTTCAAGCGCATACAGGAGCAGGCGGAGGCCCTGGGCATTACTTCGCATCAGACGATCTGGGAATCGGATCTGCTGAAACTGCAGAATTAGTGGTCAGTGGTGAGTGGTGAGTTGAATTGGGACGGGTTTGAGGGCAGATGACAGAGACAGAGGGCGCCCGACATAGAGCTGAATTTGACCATGCGTGGCAGGACTCTTTGTTGCGTCCGGCGGTGATCGCGGCGCTGGTGGGCTGTCTGGTGGTGGCGTTGACGTCGTTTGTGCGGCATATTGGGCCGGGGCTGCCGGAATCCTACTTGAATGTCCTGCGGATCACATCGGTCGGGGCGGCGCTGGTGGGGGGCTATACGACGACGATGCTGGTGCGTCCTGAGCACCGGCAGCGGCGTACGATGAGCTTTCGTCTATCGGAGCTGGGGTTGATCCTGTTCACGGCGCGCATTGCGCTGTGGGCGACCGTGGAGGGATGGCCGGCGCCGGCGGCGATGGTGCTGCAGCCGTTCGGGGTTTTTCTGACGCTGGTGTTCATCATCAACGCTCTGTTTATCCTGATCGCCTGGGGGATGGCGGTGCTGGTGACGAACGATTTTCTGGCGATGGGCCTGCAGGCGGACGAACTTGCCGATCTGGAGGCAGCGTCGAGACCGATCAGCGGCGACGATCATCGCATACAGAGCGACCGAGGGGCGCTGGTGCGGCGATTCAGCGAGCGCTGGGCGATTGGTGGGATGTTGCTGATCGTGCTGACGGCGGCCAGCCAAGTGGGGATGGGCTCGAACGGATTTTTTGCGCTGGTGCGACAGGATATTGCCGGGGGCGTTATCGGCGCGGCGATCGTCTATTTCGTGCTGGGCTTGCTGCTGCTGACGTTCGGGCATCTGGCGGCACTGCGGGCGCGGTGGCAGCTGGCAAAGTTGCCCAGTGAGGCCACGATCGTGCGCAACTGGCCGTTCTATGCGTTCGGTCTGCTACTGGTGGTGGCGGCGGCGGCCTTTCTGATGCCGCTGGGCGGGACGTTCCGGCTGGCGCAGCTGATGGGGCTGGTGATGCGGGCCATTTCGGGCGCGATCTACCTGCTGATGGGTCTGATCATAGGCCTGATTGCCATGCTCTTCGGAGGCGACGAGGAGATAGTCGAGGAGCCGGCGCGCGAGCAACCGGAGTTTACTGCCCCGCAGATGGAGCAGGTGCAACCGGCGGAGGCGCCGCCGTGGCTGGGCGGCACGGTGTTCTGGATTATCATCGTGCTGCTGCTCGGCTATGCGACGTACATCTATCTTCAGGGTCGGGGCGTTAATTTTCAGTTGATATTGGCCTGGCTGCGGCAGTTTCTGCAGGGTTGGAAGCAGATTGGGGACGCTTTCAACGAGTGGCGATCGAGGCGGTTGGCGCCGGATGAGGAATTGAAGGAGAAGTCAGGCCGTTCGCGAGTGCGCCGCTGGCTGGATGAGCTGATGCTCGGGCGGTTGGCGCCGGATGAGCAGGTCCGCTATTTCTATGTTTCGACGCTGGAGAGCGCTGCGGAGCACGGCATGCGGCGGCGGCCAGGGGAGACGCCGTACAATTTTCAGGCGCGGTTGGGGACCCAGGTCGAGAGTGAAGACGCGGAAGCCGCGGCGCGTCTGACAGACGGCTTTGTGAGGATTGAATTTGCCCATCAGAGCACGGAGGCGACTGCGGTTCCGCTGTTGAAACGGGCGTGGACGCAGCTCCGGGACGCGATTGCGGGCTTGAATGAGGAGAAGCCGGGCTCGGGCGAAGGGGAGCAGGGCGGCCCTGAGGCCAAGGAGGGATGACGGTTGGCTGGCAGGGGCTGGCGGCGGCGTCGAACTTTGACGCCGGGCACGTGGGGGGAGAGGCACTCCGACGGAGTTCGTGCGTGGGCCTGGAATTCGGTGCTGTGCGGGTCACGAAGCGGGTGGTTGCGATTGGCATGTTGACTCAGCGCCAATCCACGCAGAAGGCAGGTCAAATGTCTCCTTTATGGTATATTTTTCCCGAAATTGGTCAATTACTACGTCACGCCAGGTGGTTTTTTTGTGCTTGACTGCACCTGAACAGGTGGTTATAATGAAGGGCTATAGTAGACAGGACAGGGCGGAAACCGTGTCCTGCGGTTTTCGGCTGCAATGTCGGCAGACCGGCCGTCTTGCGGACAATTACGCATTTCACAGGTGGACAATTCGATGATGTCAGAGTCTGAGATGATAGGCGACGAGGCCGAGAACTCCGAAGTTGAAATTGCCGGTGAAGAGCAGCAGGTCGACGTAGCGCAGGAGGCCGCCGTGGCGCAGGAGGCTGACATAGCGCAGCAGGCCGATGAAGAGCAACCTGTCGATCCCGAACAACAGACCGACGAAATGCTATTTGAGCAGTACCTTGCGGAAGAGGAGGACCTCAGTTTGCCGGAACGAGGCGATCTTCGGGAAGGCATCGTCGTAGAGGTACGGTCGAATGAGTTGCTGGTCAACATAGGCGCCAAGCGCGACGGGATAGTACCTCAGTCGGACCTGAACCGGCTCGAGGAAGAGTATGTGGACACGCTGCGCGAAGGTGAGACGGTGCCGGTGGTGGTAAGCAAGCTCACGACCAATGAAGGCATGTTGGTTCTGAGTATTGCGGATGCCCTGCAAAAGAAGGACTGGCTCGTTGCGGAGAAGATGCTGGAGAGCGGCGAGATCACGGTGCGGAGGGTGGTTGGCTTCAACAAGGGCGGTCTGCTGGCCGATTTCGACCATTTGCGCGGGTTCATTCCGGCGTCTCATGTGGTGGGGCTGCCCCGCAACATGAACGAAGAGCAGCGCAATGATCGGTTGCAACAGATAGTGGGGCAGGAGCTTCCGGTCAAGGTGATCGAAGTTGAGCGACAGCGGCGGCGTCTTGTTCTTTCGTACCGCCTGGCTGAACGCGAGTACCGCGCCGGTCGCAAGGCCCAACTGTTTGAGGAGCTTGAGGTGGGCACGGTGGTAGACGGCGAGGTACGCAGCCTGCGACCGTTCGGGGCGTTCGTTGACATCGGCGGCGCGGACGGGCTTCTGCATGTCAGTGAGATTGGCTGGACACCTGTCAGCCACCCGCGCGACGTGTTGAAAGTGGGCGATCGTATTCAGGTGGAAGTTCTGCGCCTGGACCTGGAGCGCAGCCGCATCGCGCTGAGCCGCAAGAGATTGCTTTCGAATCCCTGGGAGAGCATTGAAGAGCGCTACAGGGTGAATGACACGATTCTGGTCACGGTGACACGAGTGATTGATTTTGGCGCGTTCGCTCAGCTTGAACCAGGGATTGAAGGGTTGATCCACATCAGCGAACTGGCGGATATTACGGTTGCTGAGCCGTTGAAGATGGTCAGCAGCGGGGATCGCATCCCGGTGAAGATTTTGCGCATTCACCCGGACCGGCAGCGCATTGGTTTGAGCCGCCGGCAGGCCGACGAAATTGTAGGGCAGGCGTTGCTGGAGTCGGAGGCTGAAAGCTTTGAGAGCAGTGCGTCCGAGGAGCCCGAGGCGGCCGTTGCCGAAGCGGAGGCGGCTCCTGCTGAGGTAGAGGCGCAGGATTCCGAGTCCGAAGCCGTCACAGCCGGGGCGGAGGCGGAAGTTGAGGAACCGGAGGCGGCACTAGCTGAGTCGCCGGCAACGTATGACGCGTCAGAGGGGGCCGCTGCTGAAGCGGCGGTCGTTGAGCCTGAGGCGGCGGGGGCCGGGACTGACGAAGATGCGGCTTCGGCAGAGGAGAGCTCCGAGGATGACGAGCCGGGTGGGTCGGAGGAAAGCCTCTAACGTGGCATTTGCGGTCTTTACCTGCGGTCGTTTATAATTGCGCTGCCTGCCAGTCTACCGAAGCAAAATGGGCTGGCAGGCTTGTTTTGTCCGATCTGCATTTACAGTTTAAAGGGGGTGAGTTCGATTAGCGTTGAGTTGAGGCCAGGAGAGTCCCAGGAAAGTCTGATGCGGCGGTTCCGTAAGTCGGTAGCCGAGGCGCGTATCCTACCGATTGTGCGCCAGAAGCGCTGGTTTACTTCGAAGAGTGAAGTGCGACGCATCAACAAACAGAAGGCGATTCGGAAAGCACGGCGGAACGCGGCCCGGTCTTTCCGTTAGGGCATTTTCAAAGACCAGGCTGCGATGGCGCCGGCCACGCGCAAACTGATGGAGAGCTATGGCTGAGGAAATACTCACACTGGAAGGCAAAGTCATCGAAGCCCTGCCGAATGCCCAGTTTCGAGTGGAATTGGAGAATGGGCATGTTGTTCTGGCGTATTTGTCGGGCAAGATGCGGAGGAACTACATTCGGGTCTTTCTCGGTGACAGGGTGAGGGTCGATATGAGTCCCTATGATTTGACACGCGGGCGTATAACGTATCGGCGAAAGTAGGAAGTTAACTGCATCGGAGAAGACCGACTGTGCGCGGGGCACCGGCGCACGGTTGGCGTTTCCGGATGCAGGGGCGTTGTCACTGGCCGAAAAGAATCAAAGACAGCTGAATTTGCAATGAGCCGGGAAAGGGTTCCTTCCCGGTTTTTGTATGGGCGTTTTCAGAAGCGGGGCAGTTTCCTTAGGGCTTCAACTGCGTCGGCCACGAAGAGGCGTTCGGCTTCAAATGTCAGCCGTTCGCCGGCGCGGCCAAGCGGTTCCCAGAGGACCTGGAACTGTTTGGCGTCTTTGGGGGGACGGGTTATCTGGCGGGGTGAGAGGAGTTCCATCAGGAAGTAACGCTCGTCGCGGATGTAGTGGGCGCCCTTGTAGTCAAATTCAACGGTACGGCGGCCCAAGTCTGCGAGGATGCGCAGGTCGCCATAGCCTGCTTCTTCGCTGGTTTCGCGCAGGGCGGCTTCCTCGGCGCTCTCGCCGGGGTCGATATGCCCTTTGGGCAGGCGCACTTCGTTGCGGCCGGGGCGGTCAAGCAGGAGCAGAAAGGTCTCGGCGTCGGGGAGGTGGTCGAGGATATCCTTTTGGGCCACGATGCCGCCGGCGGACTTGTAACGAATCGTCTTCACAGTTCAACTCCTGTGCTAGAATACGGGCATGCAGACTCTGATTTCAGGGACGGACAGTTTAGGGATTCCACTATCCAGCGAACAGATTGGGCAGTTTCGCGTCTATGCGGCGCTGCTGGCGGAGTGGAATCAGAAGATGAATCTGACCGCGATCACGGAAAGTGTCGACGTCCAGAAAAAGCATTTTCTGGACTGTCTGGTCGGGCTGCCGCTGGTGGCAGAGGAACTTGGGTCTACTTTGCCACCGAAGCGGGCACTGTCCTGTGTAGATATCGGCACGGGCGCGGGATTTCCGGGTGTACCGATAAAGATTGCATGGCCGAGCCTGAAACTGACGCTGGTGGACGGCACGGCCAAGAAGATACGGTTTCTCGAGGAGGTCGTGCGTGCGCTGGGGCTCGAGAATGTAACTCTGGTACAGGGCCGGGCAGAAGAGCTGGGCCGTGATCGACGTTATCGCGGCCAGTTTGATTTGGCGGCTGCCCGGGCCGTGGCGCGGCTGAATACGCTGGCCGAGTATGTGCTGCCGTTTGTGCGGCAAAGCGGGCTGGCGGTCATCTATAAGGGGCCGAACGCGGCCGAGGAGTTCATGGAGGCGCGCAATGCTATCGAAGTACTGGGCGGCGAAACGGTGCGGTTTGCGCCTGTGACGGTACCGACGCTGGATGAAGAGCGGCGTGTTCTGCTGATCAAGAAGCTGCGGAAGACCCCCAGACGTTACCCCAGGCAACAGGGATTGCCTCGCAAAGAGCCTCTGTGACGGTGTGGCGGTCGTGGGAAACGGGTTTGGGCCGTCGCAAAGATGCCAGGCCGGGCGGTGCTGGCATGTCCTCAACGCAGGTAGTAGGTCATATGCTGGAAGTGGACGACGGGGTCGATGTATTCGACGCGTACGTGCGCGGGGACGGACAGCGTGATGGGGGCGTAGCAGAGAATGCTGTTGAGCCCTGCCTCGATGAGCTGAACGGCGACGCGCTGGGCGGCGTGGGCGGGGACGGCCATCACGGCAATCTGCGCTTCTGACTCTTTGACCTGCTGGACGAGGTCTGCGAAATCCTCGATCCGGAGTCCATGTCCAATTGGTTGCCCGATCTTCTGCGGGTCCTCGTCGAAAACGGAAACGATACGAAAGCCGCTCGATTCGAATTCCTGATAATTGGCGATAGCGGTGCCGAGGGAGCCGGCGCCGACGAGAACAACCGGCCAGATCGTGTCGACGTTGAGGATTTTCTGAAGCTGCCGGCACAGGAATTCGATGTTATACCCCGTACCCTGTTTGCCGAATTCGCCGAAGTGGCTCAGGTCCTTGCGAATCTGTGCGGAGCTGATGCCCAGGTGCTCGCCCAGTTCCTGGCTGGAGGTTACCTCGCGCCCTTCATCAGCCAGGAGGCGCAGGGTACGCAGATAGACAGGCAGTCGCCCGATAACGATGTCGGGAATGGGGGCTTTCGCTGGCGCTTTTTCGTCCTTCACAGGTTTATGCTATCGCTTTCTCGTGTTGAGGAGGGTCGAATCGGCAGTGTCTGCTGGAGATTGTCGCGGCCGTCGGGCACAGAGGTCAGGTTAGCAACTGGCCGAGCAGGCCGCAGAGCCCACGTATGACAGCGAAGTAATTCACTAAAGATAGCACAGTCCTGTCCGGAGAGCAACAGAAAAGGCAGTTTTGAGTTGCTAGTTTTTAGTTTCGAGTTTTCAGTTTTTGGTTTTTCAAGCTCGGAGTTCGGTGGGGCACTGTGATTGAGGAATTATTCGGTTTGAAGAGACGGGTGATTAGGGGTTTGCTAAGCTCGCCGGCTGGGGCGGCGCGGGGTAGGAGGCAGGCTTGTTCACATGCGCATGGTTTCGGTGTGGCCGTCGACGGCGAGGGCCTGGCCGGAGATGCGGGCGCCGCTATCGGAACAGAGGAAGAGTATGGTTGCGGCGACATCGTCGGGAGCAATCAGGGTGCGCAGGGAGCTCTTCTGGCGAAATGCTTCGCGGATTTCCTCGACGCTGACGCCGCGGGCGGCGGCCTTGGCGGCGTGGACGCCGTCTATGCGCGGTCCTTCGACGGAGCCGGGGCAGACGGCGTTGACGCGGATACCGTGGGGTCCCAGTTCCATGGCGAGTGTCTTGGTGAAGCCGATCAGGGCCCATTTGGAGGCGGCGTAGGGGGTGCGCAGGGGGTAGCCGTGGAGGCCGGCGGTGGAGCTGATGTTGATGATGGAGCCGCTGCCGCTTGCTTTGAGCAGGGGGATGGCGAGGCGTGAACAGTAGAATGCTCCGTTCAGGTTCACGTCGATGGTGCGTTTCCAGTCGAGCGGCGTGATGTCCTCGGTGTTTGCGGTTGGGCCGGAGATGCCGGCGTTATTCACCAGTATATCCAGCCCGCCGAGATCGCTGGCGACCGTTTGGAAGGCGGACTCCATCTGCCCGGGGTCGGCTACGTCGGCGCGGACGCGGGACAGCCGGTCGTGGGCGCCCTCCAACCGGGCCAGAGCAGCTTCGTCTATATCGCAGAGGCGAACGTGTGCGCCGGCCTGGAGGAAGTGATCGGCTATGGTCCGACCAATTCCGCCGGCTGCGGCGGATATGAAGACGCGCTTGCCGGCGATTCCCTTCAAATGATGTCACTCACAGATTCGGTTGCCCAGTCTGGTGACGGGCCACGGCTGCGCCCGTCGCCGGTTGCTATCCGTAGGCGCCGTGGGGCAGGAATCCAAGAATCCTGCGCAGGCGGTCATCGGCGCCGTCGTAGACGTGTTCGGGCATGGTGTAGTTCATAAACGGGTAGTACTTGTGGCCGACGATGCGGCGGGCGTAGGTGACCTGGGTGATGTAGCGGGTGCGCTGGCTGCGGTTGGGGCCGCCGCGGTGCCAGACCTGGTTGTTGAAGAGGACCACGCTGCCGGCCGGCCCGAGATTGTACTGGATGCGTTCTTCCCACTCGGTGCCGTCGAGCTGGCGGGAGGGGGGACTGGCGCCGAAGAGATGTGAGCCGGGGATGGTCTCGGTGCCGCCGTGCTCGATTTCGATGACGTCGGTCAGGTAGTAGTTGGCGGTGAAGAAGAGGACGGGCAGATGCACATTGGCCGGGATGTCGCCGTCCTTGACGATATAGTGAGGACGGTCGTCCTGGTGCCAGCCGTCGAGGCCGCCGCCGGGCGGGGAGATGAAGGAGTTGTTGTGGATGACGTGGCAGTCGGTGCCGATGATGGCTTCGGCGAGGGTGACCATCGGCTCCATGTCGAAGAGGCGCAGGTTGGCGGGACTGGTCTCGAACATGCGGTGGGCGAGGTGGGCGCGCTGACTCTTGTTGTTGAGTCCATTGGGGTTGTCGCGCAACGACACGTCGAGGTCGGCGCGCAGTTGGTCGGTCCATTCGGGGGGCAGCATGTTGCGCAGGAAGAGGCAGCCCTGGCGATGGAACTGGTCCACCCAGGCTTCAATCTGCTCGTCGCTGGCTTTTTTGCCTGCGAGATATTCGGTAGCCATTGTTTTCTTCTCCCCTAGGTTTTCGGTTTCCGGTTCGCGTCCAGCATTCACTACCTGTTGTCAGCGATAGGCGAGGTCGTTCAGTCGATCAGAATCCTTGCAGACGGCTGAGGTCGGCGACGGGCGCCGGGAGCCGGGCGATCCGCTGGATCAGGGCCTGGCGAGCCTGGCGCAGTACCTCATTTTCGGCGTTCACAAGCACGGTGTCAAAGTAGATGTTGATGGGTGCGACCAGGTCTGCGAGGACATGACCAAGCGACGCGGCGACGTCCGCGGCAGCGTCCAGTTCTACGGCGGCACGCTCGCAGGCGCGGTGCAGGTCGTGTTCCACCTGCTCCTGGTAGGCGGCGGGCTGCAGGGGCAGTTCGTCACTGATGCCGCGGACGATGCGGGCACAGCGGGCATAGGCGGTGAGGGTGTCTTCCCAGCCGGGCGAGGCGACGGCGGCGGCGAGATGGTGGACGGCTTCAACGGCTGCGAAGGGGTCATCGCCGCGGGCGGCCAGGACGGCGTCGACGACGTCGGGGGGGTGGCCGGTGTCGCGGAGCTTTCTTTCGAGACGGCGGATGATGAAATCGCGGGCGTTGGGAACGGCTTCGCCGGACAGGAGAGTTCCGTACAGTGAAGCGGCCTGTTCGAGGGCGGCTGTCAGGTCGAATGGCAGCTTGCCCAGTGTGAGGGCGTTGACGACGCCGAGGGCGGCGCGGCGGAGGCCGAAGGGGTCGGCGCTGCCGCTGGGGGTGACGCCGACGCCGAAGAGGCCGACGAGGCTATCCAGTTTGTCGGCGAGGCTGAGGGCAAGGCCGGCTTTGCTCGCGGGGATGGCGTCGCCGTCGTAGCGGGGCAGGTAGTGCTCGCGGATGGCCTGGGCGAGGGCGGGCTGTTCACCGCTGTTGAGGGCGTAGATTTCGCCCATAGTTCCCTGGAGGCTGGTCATTTCGACGACCATGGAGGAAACCAGGTCGGTCTTGCAAAGGGCAGCGGCCTGGCGGGCGGTCTCGATTTCGTGGTCGGCGGCGTGGAGCATGTGTGCGATGCGGGGGGCCAGGGAGTGGAGGCGTCCGGCCTTTTCGAGCATGGACCCGAGTTTGGCGTGGAAGGTGAGGGTTTCCAGCCGCTGGGTAAAGGTGTCGAAGGGTCTGGCTGTATCCTGCTTGTAGAAGAATTCGGCGTCGGCATAGCGGGCGCGGATTACGCCTTCATTGCCGTGACGGACTACGTCCGGATGTTGCAGGTCGTCGGCGTTGGCAACGGTAACGAAGCGGGGGGCCAGTGTTGGCGCGGCTTCGGGGTCGGAGGGTTCGGCCAGGACGGGGAAGTAGCGCTGGTGCTTTTTCATCACGGCGGTCAGGATGGGCTGGGGCAGATCCAGGTAACGCTGTTCGAAGGCTCCCAGTATGGCCCGCGGCGCTTCCACGAGGTCGGTGACCTCGTCCAGAAGTTCCTCGTCCGGCTCCCACGCGTATGTGCCTGGTGGGAGGGGGGCGGCGTCTGTGGTTTTGAGTTCGCGGGCGCGGGCGGCCGCTTTTTGCACGGCTGTGGAGATGGTGAGGCGGCGGTCGCGGCGGTTGAGCTGGATGCCCTGGGCGGCGGCGGCGGCGAAGTAGCTGCCGGCGTCGGCGATGCTGAAGGTGGTAAACTCGCCGGCTGGCAGGCGGGCCTGGGCGTCGCGGAAGCGGGGCCCGCGGCTTTGGCGTCCACTCCGAACGTCTGCCCAGGTCATGGGAACGACGTCTGCTCCATAGAGGGCGACGATCCAGCGAAGGGGGCGGGGATAGCTTTTGTTGCTGCTGTTCCAGCGCATCGTCCTGCCCCACTGCATGGCGTCGAGCAGGTCCTGGATGAGCTGGGGCAGGACGGCGGCGGCCGGTTCGCCTTCCAGTTTGGTCACGGCGTAGACGTAGTTGTCGCGCACGATGAGGTCTGCGGGTTGAACGCCCTGGCCGCGGGCGAAGCCTGTGGCGGCTCTGGTGGGCTGGCCGCCGGCGTCGAAGGCGCGGTCGGCGGGGGGCCCTCTGCGTTCGACGATCTCGTCCTGCTGGCGGGGGTTCAGATCGTGTACGTAGGCCACGAGGCGACGGGTCGTGCCGGTGACGGAGAGGTCTGCGTATGTCAGGCGGGCCTGATCCAGAAGTTCGGCCAGCCGCAGCTCCATCTGATTGATGCCGACGGGTACATCGCCGGCGGGCAGTTCTTCGCTTCCAAGCTCGATGAGGAGTGACTGGGGTTCGGATGCCTGCTGGGATTCCTTTGGCAGTACGGCGTCGTGTGTCCCGTTGCGCTGCTCCTCGCCCTGCTGGGCCACCTGGCCGTCATCGAGCCAAGGGTACTCTTCGCGCTGGCGTTGCTCCACGTAGAGTTCGGAGATGCGGCGGGCCTGGTTGCGCATGGCGGCGAAGAATTTGGCGCGTTCGGTGACGCCGATGGCGCCGCGTGTGTCGAGGATGTTGAAGGCCTGGCTCTGGCGGAGTACGTAGTCGTGGGCGGGGGCGACGAGGCCGCGCTCGATGCAGGCTTCGGCCTCGGCGTGGTAGAGATCGCACAGGGTACGCTGGCGCTCGACGTCGGCCAGCTCGAAGTTGTAGATGCAGTGTTCGATCTCCTGCTGGCGGTAGATTTCGCCGTAGGTGTGGACGCCGTCGAAGTCGATGGACCAGACTTCGGTGCGCTGCTGGAGATACATGACGATGCGCTCCAGCCCGTAGGTAATCTCGACGCTGACGGGGTCGAGGCTGACGCCGCCGGCCTGCTGGAAGTAGGTGAACTGGGTTATCTCCTGGCCATCGAGCCAGACTTCCCAACCGAGGCCCCAGGCGCCGAGGGCGGGGGACTCCCAGTTGTCTTCGACGAATCGGATGTCGTGGCGGTCACGCTGCAGGCCTATGGCTTCCAGGCTGCTCAGATAGAGCTCCTGTGGGTTACCGGGGTCCGGTTTGAGGATCACCTGGTACTGGGTGTGCATCTGCATGCGGTTGGGGTTTTCGGCGTAGCGGCCGTCGTCGGCGCGGAATGAGGGCTCGACGTAGGCGACGTTCCAGGGCTCGGGGCCGAGGACGCGCAGGACGGTGGCGGGGTTCATGGTGCCGGCGCCCAGTTTTTCGCTGTGGGGTTGCCAGATCTGGCAGCCGCGGGCGGCCCAGTATTGGTGCAGACGGCGGATCGTTTCCTGCATTGAAGGGGAGTCAGGCATGTCTCAACTCGATGGTAGCGGCTTGAATGTAGTGGTTCCCGTTTAATGGGAGACGGTTTATTTTAGTCGCTCTTGACGACAAAGCCATTTTCTTTCACGGCTTGTTGGAAAAGGCTTTCGTCCAATTTCAGGCCGAAGCCGGGCGCGTCGGGCAGCGTGACAAGTCCTTCATCCACGGCGTAGGCGGAGCTGTCGAGTCCGGGCGTGGAGAGCTCGTCCCATTCGACAAAGGCGAAATTTTTGGCGGCGGGGGCGAGGTGGCCGGAGACGAAGTTGCCCAGATGGCGTCCGTAGTGGTGTGGGGCGGTGCGCACGTTCCAGGCGTCGAGTTTGGGGGCGGTTTGCAGCCATTTTGTCAGGCCGTAGCTGAAGATGTCGTATTGAATGACGTCGACGATGCCGCGCCGGGCGTAGTCCAGGAGGTGAGGAGAGGCGGCGCCTTCGCCGTCGGCGATGAGGACGGACAGGCCCTCGCGCTCGATCCAGGAGTGGAGGTCCTCGTAGAGCTCATCGTCCTCGTGGAAGGCTTCCTCGAGCCAGAAGATGTTGCAGCCGGCGGTTTCAGTGAGGATGTGTTTGGCGATGTTGAGGGTAAAGCCATTGTTGGCGTCGATGAGGATGACGGCATCGGGTCCGACGGCGGCGCGGACAGCGCGAACGACGGCTATGTCGCGGCGGTTGCCTTCTTCGAGGGGCATGTGACGGGCGCCGCGGCCAACTTTTATCTTGAAGGCGCGGTTGCCGTTCTCATAGCCGAAGCGGGCTTCAGAGGCGATGAGGGCGGCGCCTTCTGCGTCGGTGGGAAGGTGCAGGTCGTCGATAAGGAGTGTGGTGTCGTAGCAGGGCACGCGCAGGGGCTCTGTTACTTTCTTGCCGGCGCGGTCCGCCAGGATCCGGTAGACGGGGCGGCCGATGCTGTGGCCGAAAAGGTCCCAAAGGGGATTTTCGATGGCGAAGGCTTGCTGATCGACGCCGTTTTCGGCGGTAATCAGCTCGTCCAGAGGCTTTTTGAGGAAGGACTCGGCCTGCTGTGGGGTGAGATTGCTGAGGCCGAAGCCGGCAGCGCCATCGGCGGTTGTGATGCGGGCGAGGGGAATGGGGGCTTCCCAGCCGTGGTCGTCCTTCTTGCGGGCGTTGTAGCCGGCGAGGCGGGGGCGGCGGCCTGTCAGGGTTCCCCATTCGATTGAAGCAATACGCGCGCCGCGCATCTGCGAGTCTCCTGATCCTGTCGTCAAACTATTGGGCATTGTAGAAAAGATTGCGCGTCAGTGCCAGAATGGCGCCCGCCTATGACAGTTTTGCGGCGGAGGCGCGTGGTAGGTTGCGGCGACTTTGGCTGCCGTCCGGGCCTGATCGGTTACCGGCCAACGGTAAAGCCGGTGGAAGCGACTGCCTGCTGGAAGCGTTGCTCATCCAGGGTCAGGGCGAAGCCGGGGGCGTCGGGCATGCGTACGTGTCCTTCTTCCACCCGGTAGGCGGAGCCGTCGAGCCCGGGGGTGGTGCATTCGTCCCATTCGATGAAAAGGAAGCCGTCGACGGCGGCGGCGAGATGGCCGGAGACGTAGTTGCCGATGTGGCGCCCGTAGTGATGGGGCGCGGTGCCGACATTCCAGCCGTCGAGGCGGGCGCCGGTCTCGAGCCAGCTGGTCATGCCGTGGCTGAAGATATCGTACTGGATGATGTCGACGAAGCCGTCACGGGCGTAGTCGAGGAGCATGGGGGAGGCGAGGCCCTCGCCGTCGGCGATGTTGGTGGACAGTCCTTCGCGCTCGATCCAGTCATGGAGGTCCTCGTAGAGCAGGCCGTCCTCGTGGAAGGCTTCTTCGAGCCAGAAGACGTTGCAGTCGGCGGTTTCGGCGAGGACCTGTTTGGAGATGTTGAGATTGTAGCCGTTGTTGGCGTCGATGAGGATGGTAGCGTCAGGGCCGACCTCTGCGCGCACGGCGCGGATCACGGCGACGTCGCGGCGGTTGCCTTCGAGGAGGGGCATGTGACGGGCGCCGCGGCCGACCTTGATTTTGAAAGAGCGGTGGCCGTTCTCGTAGCCAAAGCGGGCTTCGGAGGCGATGAGGGCGGCACCCTCTGCGTCGGTGGCGAGGTGCAGGTCGTCGATGTAGAGGGAGGTGTCGTAGCAGCGGACGAGGAGGGCTTCAGAGACTGTCTTACCGGCCGATTGGGCCAGGAGCTGGTAGACCGGGCGGCCGGTACGCTGGCCCTGCAGATCCCAGAGCGGGAATTCGAGGGAGGCGGCGCGCGGCGCGACGCCGTCTGCAGTGTCGATTAGGTCTGCCACTTTTTCGCCCAGAAAGGCGTGGGCTTCCTGCTGGGTCAAGCGCCCGCAGGCGCCGAATCCCGTTGTTCCGTCGGACGTGGTAATGCGGGCCAGAGGGACCTGGACTTCGTTGCCGTGAACGGGCCCGCGAGAGTTGCAGCCGGCCTGGCGGGGGCGCCGGCCGATGAGCGTGCCCCATTCGATGGCGGAGATCGTAGCATTGTTCATCTGAAGTCTTCCTCCTTCTTTCAGGTTTGGGAACACCTCGACGGGGTGGAGGGCATGGGCAATGCTTCAGCTTTCTCCGTAGCGAATGCCGGTGGGAACGACATCCGTTTCCTCGCCGCGGCGGATGGCTTCGGCGGTCTCGACGATATTGACGAGGTCGTGCTTGGGCTGGAAGCCGAGGCGGGTCTTAATTTTGGTCAGATCGAGGGTGAAGTAGTTGGCCTCGGGCAGGCGGGCGTCGGCGTAGGTGAGGCCGTAGCGTTCGGCCAGCCAGGGGACGGCCACTCCCCAGTCGATGATGGCGGCGCCCCCCAGGGTAAACTCTTCGCCGACGGCTTCCTCCCTTTCGATGCCCAATACGAGGCCTCGGGCGATGTCGCGCACATCGCAGAAGTGCTGTTTGTGGGGGACTCCGTTGGGGTTGCGGCTTAGGAGGAGTTGGTCTTCGCCGGTCCACTTGGCTCTGAGGTCGTCGAGCATTGCCTGCGTGTCCGGATCATCGCTGTTGTCCGATTTGTAGCGCTCGTATGCGCTGCTGAAGGCGAGGCGCATGGGTATGCCGGCCTGGTTGAAGAATTCGCTGGGTTCGATCACGGTGGAGAAGCGAAAGGAGGTCGAGGGGACCTGGTACTGGTAGTAGTAGGCCATGGCAAGCTCTTCGCCGATCCACTTGGTGA
>JAPPKG010000552.1:0-15357 GCA_026914085.1 Caldilineaceae bacterium
CCCCCCCCCCCCCCCCCCCCCCACATGGGAGGGCCTAATAGGCCCGACCGCCCAAAAGTGCAGGAGCTAGGGGACAGAGGTTAGGGGTCAGAGACGGCGTTTATCTTGGCGGAAACTGGAGTGGGAACTGAGGGTGGCTTGGGTGCCTTCAGAGGCATAAGAGAGATCGCCCCCTTTTTGGGATGCATCCATTTTTTGCGGTTGTTTGCTGAAATTTTTCCCCTGTATTACAATGTTTTGGCGTTCGAATCTGTGCCCGACCATCCCCGTTTGCACCAGGCATCAGTTGGTCTACCAGAACACTGACGAAGAATGATGGAGCGGTTGGGATGTTACGACCGCAACGATTAATTCCACGAGAGATATGGGCCAGCGGCCTCCACCCATTTTGAATCTGACAACCTCTGCGACCTGTGAGTAGCGAATTCATCTTTGGCATCCATGACTTTGGCGGCGAAGATCATATGCGCGCGGCCAGAAAGCAGGGCTGGATTGTCTTCAGCGAAGTTGTGGGGCATGATCCGAACGATCTCACGGGCAGAGATTACAGTTCACTAAGTCGTCAGGGTTTGGGCGTCATCGTTTGCCTGAACAATGGCTACTTTCCCCAGGGTACGCTGCCGCTGAGCAGAGAATACGCCAACTTCGCGCGTCGCTGCGCCAATTTTGTTGCCGCCAGCAAGGGATGCAGCCGCTGGGTGATTGGCAACGAGATGAACTATGCGATCGGACGCCCCAGTGCGGCGTCTGCTCTCGAAACGCGCAGGCACTTTGGCGAGGCGCCTGCGGGTGACCCGACAATGCGCAGTTTGCCGGAACGGTTCAGCGCATTGCTTAGCGCAGCCGACAGGGAGGAGGCAAAGGCAGTAAGGGACGATGAGGAGTTGATCACGCCCCAACTCTATGCCAACTGCTACAGTATGTGCCGGCAGGCTATACACGGGGTGGAAGGCCACGAAAAGGACCAGGTGTTGGTGGGCGCGGTGGCGCCGTGGAATACGCAGACGGTGTATCCCGGCAATCCGAACGGCGACTGGGTAAAGTATTTTCAGGACATTTTGCTGCAGTGCGGCGCGAACGGCTGCGACGGAATCACGTTGCATACCTTTACGCACGGGGCGAACCCCACCTTGATACTGGATAACAGCAAACTGCCGGACTTTTCCAAGCATCACTGTCACTTCCAAGCATACCGGGACTTCATGCATGCGATTCCGGTCAACATGCGCCATTTGCCCGTGTACGTAACGGAAACCGACCAGGGCGGACCTTGGGAGAACGTAAACCGGGGGTGGATTCAGGCAGCCTACGCCGAAATCGATCGTTGGAACCGGCAGAACGCGCAGAAGATTCAGGCGCTGGTGTTGTACAGGTGGCCGCAACTGGACCGCTGGCACATCAAGGGGAAAGAGGGCGTCATAGAAGATTTTCGGGCTGCGTTGCGGCACGAATATCGATGGAACGTAGGCGCCGAGCAGGGCCAGAGGGAGCGGAAGGTCAGGCCGCAGTTTGAAGGCCAACCTGAGCTCCAGCCGGAGCTGCGGGCAGCGGGCAGGCAGACAGAGGCTGTCGAGGGGCGGGCAGAGGTCGACGTTACCGACGAGATGAGGATGGGCCGCGGGATGGTGTACAGGGTGCAGTGGCTGAAGGGGAAGCCCCCCAGCCCGCTTTACCCAGGACAACATGTCAGCTTCCCGGTGACGGTCCGAAACATCGGTACAATCGCATGGCCGGCGCGGGGTCCGCAACCGGTCGCCCTCGGTTATCACTTTTTTCAGAACCGGCGAGAGCTTCCATTCCCCGACGGCCGTCCCGTACTGACTGAACTGCCCGACGACGTAGCGCCGGGCGAGACGGTCACCATTGAAGCGCAGATGGTTATCCCCGACCATCCAGGGAACTACACGTTAGTTCTGGACCTGATCAGCGGCGGCGAAAACTGGTTCCAGACCATGCAGTCGGACATTCTTACCCGCTGGTTGAGTGTGAGCGCGGCGCCCGAGACGGCTGATGCCGAAAAGGTTCCTGTGCCCGCACCTGAGACTGTAGAGCAGGAAAGAGTAACGGCTGAACCGGCGCCGCAGGCGGAACCGACACCTGAATTGCATGTGCGGGCGGAAGCGCGTTCTTCTTCTGTGTCCGAGGGGCCACCGGTTGTCGATATCTCTCATGCGCTGCCGCTCGGTGAGAACCCGTTCGCACTGCGCACACTCGACCAGATCCGGAGGTTGGTGATATGTCACACAGCTGCGCCAACCGGCGTGCCGATTGAGACGGTTGCGCAGGCCCATATCGCGCAGGGCTATCCTGGAATCGCCTATCATTACTTCGTGTTGGAGACCGGAGAAATCTTGCAGGTGGCCCCGGTTGAGGCCGTGGTAAACGATGAAGCGGAGTGGAGCCTGACAGGAGTGAACATCTGCCTGGAAGGCAACTTCGACGAAGCTGCGCCGGAGGCGGCGCAGCTAACGGCGACCGCGGCGTTGTGCGCCTGGATGCTGTCTCGATTCCAGTTGACAGCACAGAGCGTGGTCGGCATGTGCGAGTTGCTGGAGACATCCAGCCCTGGAAGAACGTTTGAAAGCGGCCCTGCTTGGAAGATTGCGCTGAACGAGAATATCGACCATTTTCTCACTGACTCAGCGCTAGCGCCGCGGACAGAAGAGGTGGAAGAGGGGACTCCCGAATCGACGGACAGCCCCGGCGCGGGCGCGCCGGGGAGAATCCCGGCGTCGAGACCGCCGATGGAAGACGTGGTCGAGCGCCTGCCGCGTGATCCGCAGCGCTTAGTCCGGCGAGAGTCGGACGATGTCGAATTTATCGTCATAAACCACACGGCGGCGCCGCCGATCACGCCGCTGCAGACGATTGCAGCGGCGTTCCATCGCCGCCTGCCGGGAATTCTCTATCAGTTCTTCATTGCCTCCAACGGCGCGATCTACCAGACTCAACCGCTGCTGGAAGCGGTTGACGGCAAAGTTCCGTATATTGCAAGAGCGATCAACATCGGCTTTGCCGGGGAGTTCAACGATGACATACCGACCCCGGCACAGATCGAGTCGGGACGTCAGTTAATTGCGTGGCTGATGGAAGAGTACCCGCAGCTGACGGTGGCCAGTATTCGGGGGGTGAACGAATTCATCAACCACACTTCTCCCGGGGAGCAGTGGCTGCAGGGACGACGTTGGAAGGACGTTCTGATCAACGCGGTGCGGACTGAGGACGATGCGGCAGCGACGGATGATGCCATAATCGATGGAAGGGCGGGTACAGGCGCGAGAGGCGAGCAATCGACGAGCAGCCAGATGGAAGCGCCAGGTGGCGAAGGTGGGCGGTTGCAGAAGGACGTCGCGGACGCGCGGGAGCTGCCGATTCAGAGGGAGCGGGTAGCCCGGCCTCAGATTCGGGACATCAGCCATGCTTTGCCCAGACATCCTACGATGCAGTACCGTCGGCGGCAACTGGCAGCCATAACCCACATAGCGATCCATCATACGGCGCTGGCACCCCACGTCGGGCCCGAGCGCATCGCCCAGACACACGTTGACGAAGACCTTGACCGGGGGAAGAGTGCCTGGTCGGGTATCGGATACCATTATTTCATCCCTCCAGACGGCGAAATCCTGCAGACTCAGCCGGTGGCGCTGCGTACGCACCACGTCGACAGGCACAACTCATACGCGATTGGCGTTGCTTTCGCCGGCAGCTTTATGAACGGTTCAACGCCAACGCCGCAGCAGATACACTCCGGGGCGCGTCTGATTGCATGGTTGTTGCAGGAGTTTGCGTTGCAACTTACCGATGTTTTGGGCCACAATGAGTTTTCGTACAATTCCACGCCTTGCCCGGGCAGTGAATGGTTGGAGGGAAAGAGATGGCGCGACACGCTCATCGGAGAGATCGAGCGCGTTCAGAGCGGAGTCCCTCCGTATCACTACGTCCTGTTTCCGTCTGAGGAGTCGATGACCAAAACTGTGGCAGAGGCAAGCCACTATTTTGACGAGTTCAAGCCGGTGGCGGGCACCTTCCTGGAAGATGCGCTCGAGGCACGGTATGTGACCCTGGTGGGGGCCGGAACGATCTCGACAGCGGAAGCCGAGAGACGGTTGGTCGACGCAGGGGTAAAGATCGACCACCTGGATGACTCCGACGCGATATCGGCCTCGCAGAGACTGCTGCAGCTGGCTCACGAAAAGAGACGATTCCGGTCGCTGCTCGAGTCGTAGCCGGCATGGAAACAGACCTCAATCCCTTCGGCGCGGGCTACCCCGTCAGTCTCCCGATCTTCGACGGCCCGATCGGGCTATTGCTCCATTTGATCGAACGTGAGGAACTGGATATTACGGAAGTGTCGCTGGTTGCGATCACGGACCAGTACCTGCGGGCGATCGAGGCGATGCAGGAGATTGAGCCGGATGCGCTGGCCGACTTTTTGGTGGTGGCGGCCCGGCTTCTTTACATCAAGAGCCGGGGCCTTTTGCCCCACCCGGAAGATGAGGAGGATGAGGGGGAGAGCCAGAGCGAGGAGTTGATCCAGCAGTTGCTGGACTATCGCCGCTACAGGGAGGGGGCAGACGAGTTGCGGCTGCGCGCATCGATCGGGTTGCGGACCAGTACGCGTTTGGCCCCGCCGGCACCGGATCGCAGGTTGGATCTGTCTGCGTTGACTATCGAGAAGCTGGCTGACGCGGCGCAAAGGGCCCTGAACAACCTGCCCAGCGACCCGGTCATACCGTCTGTTCGGTCCTACCCGGTCACCGTTGCAGAGAAGATGGAGGCGATCCGCGAACGGATCAGAGGCCAGTGGGGCAGGAACGGCGCTGCGGGCGGCGCTGTACTCTTTTCGGCGCTTCTGTCCTGTAGCCGGAACCGCCTGGAAGTAATCGTTACCTTTTTGGCCGTGCTGGAGCTGATAAAGCAGAAGGAGATCGCGGCGGAACAGGAGGAAACGTTCGGAGAGATAATGCTGCGCGGCGTGCAGTAGTTGGAAGTCAGAGGTGTTGCGTTGCGGTGCAGCGGGGGCCGGCGTCGTCTTGGTGCGGCACCGGCCCCCGTTTTGGTTCAGTCGGCGAGGGTACTCACATCGCCGATTGGCAGGCCCTGGACCTGGGCTTTGAGCAGCCGGCGCATGATCTTACCGGAGCGCGTCTTGGGCAGGCCATCGACGATATTCAGCTCGGCGGGCACGGCAATCGGCCCGACTTCATGACGCACATGAAGTTTAAGAGCGTCGACCAGATCGGAGCTGCCGCTGACGCCATCGTTGAGGATACAGAAGGCGTGGATTACGTTGCCGCGCAGCTCGTGGGGAATGCCGACACAGGCGGCCTCGGCCACGTCCGGATGGCTGACGAGTGCGCTTTCGATTTCGGCGGTACCGAGCCGGTAGCCGCTGACCTTGATGACGTCATCCATGCGGCCGATGATCCAGAAGTAGCCATCGTCGTCGCGGCGGGCACTGTCGCCGGTGAAGTACCAGCCCTGCTGAGCAAATTCGGACCAGTACTGTTCGACGTAGCGGTCCGGGTCGCCCCAGACGGTGCGGGCCATACCCGGCCATGGGCGTTTGATGACGAGATAGCCGTCTTCGTTGGGCTCGCAGGTGGAGCCGTCTTCGCGCACCACTTCGGCTTCAATGCCGGTGAAAGGCAGGGTGGCGCTGCCCGGTTTGAGGGCGACGACGGGCGTTGGCGTGATCATGAAGCCGCCGGTTTCGGTCTGCCACCAGGTGTCCATAATGGGGCAGTTTTCGCGGCCGATGACACGGTGGTACCAGCGCCAGGCTTCGGGGTTTATCGGTTCGCCGACGCTGCCGAGGAGGCGCAGGCTGGACAGGTCGTGTTGGTCGGCCCAGGCATCGCCGAAGCGCATCAGGCCGCGAATGGCGGTGGGCGCGGTGTAGAGGATGGTGATGCCGTATTCCTCGACGAGCTTCCAGTAGCGATTGGGGTGGGGATAGTCGGGCGCGCCTTCGTACATGAATCCGGTGGAGCCGAGGATCAGCGGCGCGTAGACGATGTAGCTGTGTCCGGTGATCCAGCCGGGGTCGGCGGCGCACCACCAGAGGTCGTCCTCCTTGAGGTCGAAGACGTATTTCAGGGTGGTAGCGGTGTAGACCTGGTAGCCGCCGCAGGTATGGAGGACGCCTTTGGGCCGGCCGGTTGTGCCGGACGTGTAGAGGATGAAGAGGGGATCTTCGGCGTCCATCGGCTCCGCCTCGCAGACTGGGCTGGCGATGGGGAGGGCCATCTCCTCGTGCCACCAGTGATCGCGGCCGGGGGTCATCTGCACATCCTGCATGGTACGCTGGAAGACGATCACCGTATCTACAATCGAGCTACGCTTGACGGCCTCGTCGGAGATGTCTTTGAGGTTGACGGTTTTGCCGCGCAGCCAGGCGCCGTCGGAGGTGATCAGTACCCTGGACTGGGCGTCGTCGATGCGGCTGGCGAGGGCCTGTTCGCTAAACCCGCCGTAGACGACAGAGTGTACGGCGCCGATCTTGGTGACGGCCAGCATCGCAATCATCAGTTCGGGGGTCCGTCCCATGTAGATGGTCACGGTGTCGCCCTTGCCGACGCCCTTGCCTTTGAGCACGTTGGCGAACTTATTGACTTCCTGCCAGAGCTGGTAGTAGCTGTAGTTCTGCTTGTCGCCGTCTTCGCCTTCAAAGATCAGGGCCAGCTTGTGCCTGCGCCAGGAGTTTACGTGCCGGTCCAAAGCGTTGTAGGCGATATTGGTCTTGCCGCCGACAAACCATTTGAAGAACGGCGCGCCGCTGTCGTCGAGCACCTTTTCGTACGGCTCAAACCAGTCGATCAGTTCGCGTGCGCGGGCATCCCAGTAGGCCTCGGAATCTGCGAGCGCTTCGCCGCGCAGGTCGAGATAGTTGGGCACGTTTGCGCCGGCGACGGCCTCTGGCGGCGGCTGGTACAGTTCGCTGTCGGCGGCCGGAACCTCGATAGCCTGGCCGTTTGAGCTCTGTTCCGACATTCTTCCCTCCTTCATTCGGTGTCTATTGATCGGCTCCGGATTGGCGACTATGATAGCACAGTTTCAGACGTGTGTTCAGACATTCTGTGCGGCCAGTTCTGCGATCTCTTCGGGGTGACGGGCGATGGCGACGCCGGCCTCCTGGAGTGCTTCAATTTTTTCGGCGGCGGTGCCTTCGCCGCCGGAGATGATGGCGCCGGCGTGGCCCATGCGTTTGCCTGGAGGGGCGGTCTGACCGGCGATGAAAGCGGTAACCGGTTTGCTCATTTCGGTTCTGATGTAGTCGGCGGCAACCTGCTCGTCGGTGCCTCCGATCTCTCCAATGAGGACGACCTGTTCAGTAGCGGAGTCCTGTTCAAACATCTGCAGCACGTCGAGAAAGTTGAGCCCTTTGATGGGATCGCCGCCGATGCCGACGGCGGTGCTCTGCCCGATTCCACGCTCTGTCAGAGCATAGATGACCTCGTAGGTGAGCGTGCCGGAACGGCTGACGATGCCGACATTGCCGGGGGTGTGGATATGGCCGGCCATAATGCCGACTTTGGCGGATCCAGGGGAGATGAGGCCGGGGCAGTTGGGCCCGATCAGGAGAGATTCGGTTGAATCCAGGTAGGCGCGGGCGCGGGCCATGTCGAGGGCGGGGATGTTCTCGGTGATGCAGACGATGAGTGCGACGCCGGCGTCGGCGGCCTCAAGGAGGGCGTCAACGGCGAAGGCGGCGGGAACGAAGATGATGCTGGTATTGGCGTCGGTTGTGGCGACGGCTTCGTGGACGGTATCGAAGACAGGCGTGTTACCGACTGCCCATTGACCGCCGCGACCGGGCACGGCCCCGGCCACGACTTTTGTGCCATACTGGATCATCTGCTCTGCGTGGAAGGCGCCCTGGCTTCCGGTGATTCCCTGCACAAGCAGTCGGGTATCATTGTCGACGAGGATGCTCATGCACCTTCTCCTTTGGCGGCGGCGACGGCCATCTGGACGGCTTCTGAGAGCTGGTTGGCGGAGGGGAGATTGGAGTCGGCCAGGATCTGGCGTCCCTCGTCCTCGTTTACACCCACCATGCGGACGACGATCGGCACCTTTACGTTGAGGCTGTTGATGGCCTCGACGATGCCGTTTGCCACTTCATCGCAGCGGGTGATGCCGCCAAAGATGTTGATGAGAACCGCCTTCACGCGCGCGTCGCGGAGAATGATCCTGAGTGCGGCCAGTACCTTGTCGGCGCCGGCACCGCCGCCGATGTCGAGGAAGTTGGCCGGGCTGCCGCCATAGAGTTTGATGATGTCCATCGTGGCCATGGCGAGGCCGGCCCCGTTCACCATACAGCCGATCTCGCCATCGAGATCGATATAGCTGATTCCGACCTCACGTGCTTCGGTTTCGGTGGGGCTGTCTTCATCAGGGTCGCGCATCGCGGCCAGCTCTTTTTGCCGGGGTAGGGCGCTGTCGTCAAGGAGGATTTTGCCGTCGACGGCCTGCAGCTGGTTGTCGCCATTGATGACGAGGGGATTGATCTCTGCGAGACTGGCATCGCTTTCGACAAAGGCCCGGTAGAGGCTCTGCGCGATCCTGGTGAAGGCGGAGACGTGCTCTTTGGGCAGTCCGATGCCGTATGCCAGCTGTCGGGCCTGGTAGCCCTGCATGCCGAGGAGGGGATGGACGTGGACGGTGATGATCTTTTCGGGCGTTTGGGCAGCGACCTCTTCGATTTCGACGCCGCCCTCGCTGCTAGCCATGATGGCGACCCTACGCGCGCCGCGGTCGAGGACGGCGCCCAAGTAGATTTCAGAGCGGATGTCGGCGGCTTCGTCCACCAGGACCTTTTGAACAGTAAGCCCTTTGATGTCCATGCCGAGGATTTGTGCTGCAGCTTCTTCGGCCTCATCGGGATTTCCGGCCAGCTTGATGCCGCCGGCCTTGCCGCGTCCGCCGACCAGCACCTGGCTCTTGATTACGACCGGTTTGTCGATCTGTTCGGCGATGGCGCGCGCTTCGGCCGGTGTGGTTGCGACCTCCCCTTTGGGGATGGGCACGCCATATTGGGCGAGAACCCGCTTCGACTGGTATTCGTGTAACTTCAAGAGAGGACTCCTCTACGATATGAACTGTGTTTTGTGCGCCAGGATGCCGCACTATAATTGCTACTCCCGTCGGAGAATTGTTGGGTTCTCCCAATATGCCGCGCCGTCTGCGCGCTCAGCCCTTCAGTCCGGTGAGAGCGATCCCCTGGATAATCTGGCGCTGGAAGACCAGAAAGACGATAAGCAGTGGGATGCTGGCAAGACTGGCCGCGGTCATGATCTTCTCCCAGTGGGTGGTAGATTCGCCGCGGAAGAAACTGAGGCCGACGGGCAGTGTATAGAACTCGCGGCTGTTGGCCAGGATCAGCGGCCACAGGTAGGCGTTCCAGTTGCCGATAAAGTTAAAGATCGCCAGGGCAGCAATGGCCGGTTTGACAAGCGGAGCGGCGATGCGCCACCAGATGCCGAACTCGTTCATGCCGTCCATGCGGGCGGCGTCAAGGAGCTCGTTAGGAACCCCATCGAAGAACTGGCGCATGAGAAAGATGCCGGCGGCGGTGATGACGCCAGGAAAGGCGATGCCCCAGTATTGGGTGTATCCGATATGCCAGTTCCAGTTCACGCTCATGGTGAACCAAGGGATGATGAGCATTTCGGTCGGGATCATGAGCGTGCCGAGCATACCGATGAAAATGATGTTCTTGCCCGGGAAGTCGAATTTGTTGAGCGTGTAACCGACCAGCGTGTCGAAAAAGACAACGCTTGTCGTGCTGATTAAGGCAACGATAATGCTGTTGAGATACCAGCGTTCGAAGCTGCTGGTATTAAGTACATTCAGGTAGTTCTGGAGGGTAGGGTTTTCGGGAAAGAAAGAGAAGTTGACCAGTTCGGGGGGCGGTTTAACGCTAGTAAGTATCATCCAGAAAAAAGGCGTGACCATGCAGACGCCGCCGATTGCCAGCAGAAGGTATGCGATGAACAGCGTCCAACTGAAGCGGCGTCGGGCGCCGCTTTGGGCAGGCGCGAAATGATCTGCGATCTCCAGCGTGCCCTCTGTGCCCAACTCAGCAGAAGTAGTCATGGAGAAGTTCCCGGTCACCCCCGCCTAATACTCAATCCGCCGCGAAAAGAAGCGCAGCTGAATGATTGTTATCAGCAGTATAAGAAAAAAAAGAAGCACGGTGAGCGCGCCGGCGTAGCCCATCTTATAGCTGGAAAACCCCTCGCGGTAGACCTCGAGCACGACCGTGGTGGTACTTTTGAGCGGACCTCCGGTGCCCTGGGGGCTCATGTTCTGGACGAGAGCGAAGAGCCGCAAATAGGATATGGTGCCGAGAACGGTCAGGTAGACGATGATCGGATTGAGCAGGGGCAGAGTGATGCGCCAGAAGAGTTGCCAGGCGTTGGCGCCGTCGATGCGGGCGGCTTCGTAATAGTGGCCCGGAATCTGCTGAATGCCGGCCAGGAAGATGATGACTGCAAAGCCGAGATTTTGCCATACGGCGACGGCAGTGATCGAAGGCAGCGCCTGTGCGGGGCTCTTGGTAAAAGGTTGCTGGGGCAGGCCAACCAGGTCCAGCGCCTGGTTGATCAAGCCGGTTTCCGGCTGATAGAGCCAGTTCCAGACGAAGGCGACGGCGACGGCCGAGGTGACGTAGGGTGCGAAGTAGGCGACGCGGAAGACCGCGGACAGGCGCCGGATCTGGGCGAGAAGCAGGGCAATGGCAAGAGCCAGAACCAGCTGAGATGGTACGCCGAAGAGGACGTAGCGAACGGTATTGGAGAAGGCGGCGGTGACAGAGCTGCGCGGCTTGCCAGCGTCCTGCCAGATCTCCTGATAGTTCTCCAGCCCCACCCAGGGACCGGTGCCTTCAAAGACATTCCAATCGCGAAAGCTGACGTTGAACGCCAGGATGGTTGGGTACCAGCGGATGACGACAAAGAAGACAAGGGCCACGCTCATGAAGATGTAGGCCCACATGATTTGCCGCTGGCGAAGGGTCAGGCGCATAGATCTTTTCCATCTTGATTTCAGCGTAATTCAGGCGGCCGACACTGGGAAGGCTCAGCAAATCCGGACTGGGGCAAGGGGGAACTGTCCAGACTAAACAATGAGTAAGGCGAGAGGACACCCCGGCCCGCAGGTATCCTCTCGCTTTACGTATTTCACAATTCGATTAGCGGCTGGACCAGAAGTCATCCAGGACTTCCTGGTCGGTATCGGCGGCGATCTGCAGCGCAGTCGCCGGGTCTTCATCGGTCAGGACCACCATGTCGAAGGAGTCGATGATGGCCTGGCGCTGCTGGCTTTCGTCGGCGAAGAAGGTGGCGTGGGAGTATTCCAGCCCTGCGGCGAAGGCACCCAGCTTCTCATCGGCGAGGAGTTCTGGATTGCTGCCGGCCGCGAGTTGGGCGGGCAGCTCGCCGACGATGTCGACCCAGAGGGCACCGGCGTCGGCGCTGGTGATGAACTGAAGGAACTTAACGGCGGCATCGAAGCGCGCCTGGTCGGCGGCGGCCTTCTTGGTGAGGCCATGGGTCCAATAGGAGCCGAAGGTGCTTTTGACGCCGTTATGCGAGGGCAGTTCGGTGACGCCGAAGTTCATGTCGGGATTGTTGTTGGCGATGGTGCCGAGGCGGAAGGAGCCGTCGACATGGAAGCACACGTGGCCGCCGACGAAGGCGTTGGTGCTGCCGTCAAACAGGTCGCGGTCGCCGGTTGCGAGCTCGGTGTGGAAGGCCAGGAGATAGTTCCAGGCCTGCAGACCGGCCTCATCATTGTAGAGGACCTCGGAGTAGTCATCGGTGTAGGGCACGCCGCCGAACTGGCGCACCAGCACTTCGCGGAACCAGTGATGGTCCTGGGCGGAGGGGTCGGCGACAAAGCCCTGGACGACGAGCGAGCCTTCGTCATCGCGCTGGGTGCAGGCGACGGCCTGATCGGCCAGCTCGTCTAATGTCGAGGGCGGATTTTCGGGATCGAGGCCGGCATCCGCCATCAGATCCTTGTTGTAGAAGAGGGCCAGGGCGCGCACTGCTGTGGGAAGCGTGTAGAGCGTGCCTTCGACAAAGCTGGCCTGGACCATGGGGCTGAACTCCTCAGCAACCATGGCGGGGGGGAAGGCGTCCTCGGGCAGAGGCACGAGGTAGCCGGAATCGATCCAGACGGATTGCCAGCCGTAGAATAGGGTGGCGACATCGGGGCCGACGCCGGCGGGCACGCTGGCGGCGATCTTGTCACGGAATTCGGCGTAGGGGATGTCGGCGTTGTGGACGACCTTGATGTTGGGATTCGCCTCTTCGAACTGGGCGATCAGCTGGTCCATGGCGTTCACCCTGGCGGCGAAGTTGTACTGCCAATACTCGATTTCGATGACTTCGTCAGCCATGGCCTCTTCAGCAGCGGCCGGCTCAGCGGCCGTTTCTGCAGCAGGCGCAGCAGGCGCAGCCGGCGCGGGGCAGGCGGCCAAGAGCATTGCGGCCACAAGAAGTGTGCCTATCAACACATACAGTTTGGAGCGTTTCATTGTTGGGATCCTCCTTAGGATAGAGTACGCAGGGTCGACTGTCGAGACCTCATAGGGGTTATCATTGAAGGTGGTGTTGGAAAGTGCGACGATTGGATAGTTGTACTTGAGAGACGAAGTTAGTCATGTTCTAGAGAGCGAATGAAAAGCCTGTGCGCCGGGCTGAATATCTCTGTGGCACCATAGTGCCCGGTCTACTCTTTACAGGTCGATCTTGAGCAGGCGGGCGGCGTTGCCGGCGAAGATCTGCTGGATGTCCTGGTCCGGGAAATTCAGGTCGAGACAGCTTCGCATCTGGTCCTGCAGGTATTCCTGGGTGAAGCCGCGCGGGAACCAGCTGCTGTCGGTGCCGAAGATGATGCGGCTGGGACCGATGGTCTCGTAGTATTTGCGGAACAGGTATTTGACGGTCACGTCGCCGGGTACCCAGCGGATCCACTGGAGGCTGCCACTGGTGTCGACGCAGACGTTGGGGCAGGCCCAGCAGAGTTGGAGCGTCTCGCGTTCCCAGGCGCAGCCGAAGTGGGGGATTACGAAGGTCACGTCGGGGAAGGCTTTGGCGATATTGTGCAGTTTGAAGGGGCTGATGTTCTCGTGCCAGGCGATGCCGCCGGCGCTGCCCTGGATGCCGAAGTGAATAAGGACGGGGATATCCAGTTCGGCGCATTTTTCCCAGACGGGCCAGATCGACTCGTCCTCGATAGGCTGTTCGATCATGGGCGCGAGCAGTTTGTAGCCGCGCAGGCCAAGCCCGGTTACGGCGTGCTCCAGCTGGGCGACGGCGTCCGGCTCAAAGGGATTGTGATGGGCGAAGCCTACAAATTTGTCAGGATACCAGCTGACGATTTCGGCGAGATGCTCGTTGCCGCCGCCTGTCACGAAGCCGACGGCGCGAACGCCGTGCTTATCCAGCTCCGCGGCCCAACGCCGGGCCTGCTCCCTGTCTCCGGGGTGGTCGTCGGGGGATTCCGGTTTCGGGAAACCCCACATTTTGCGCCAGTGTTCGCCGTAGGGCCGGCTCATCTCCTGCACTTTGCGGGCCCGCTCCTCGCCCACCTTGTCGACGTATTTCTGAATCGTGTTTCCCATGTTGGGGAACCACGGTTTGCTTGTGGGAAAGTGGAGGTGGAAGTCGATTATTTCAAAGCCCTGATACATTGAAATTCCTCAAGTTAGAATCCTCTGATCGGTCCGCCTGAATGGCTTTGGGAAGGCCCTGTCAGCGGCTGAACATTGATGGGCAGGACACCTTATCTAGCCACACACTTGAAATGCATCCTGCGGAACCAGGTCGGGGTTGCCGGCCAACAGGGCGGCCCCGTAGGCCGGGTCGGAGCGGGCAGAAACGATCTGGCAGCCGGGCAGACGTGCGTTGAGTTCAGCGCGAAATGCCTGGCGAAGACAGGACGGTTGCCCCAAAACGGAGCCGGCGGTGGCGACCTGCGGCTCGTTCAGCAGGCCAACTTTGCGCAGGACGGAGACGGCTGTACCGGCAAGCGCCGCGCCGGCCTCGCTCAGGATAGAGCGGGCGACGGCATCACCGGAGGCGGCTGCCTCAAAAACAGAGGGGGCAAAGAAACGGAGTTGCTCGTGGGCATAGGAGATACTTGAATCGAGTCTGGCGATCCAACCGATCCACTCCTGCTGGGTGCTGCCGGCGACGGCGTGAAAATGCTCCGTAAGATGGGTAGCAGGGCCGCGTTTGTCGAGAGCTGCCAGGGCGGCGCGGAGGCCCCGGCGGCCGATATCGTAGCCGCTGCCGGCATCGCCCAGCCAGTGACCGAGGCCGTCGGCGCGGGCTGAGCGGGCGTTCTCACCGACGGCGAAGGCGACGGCCCCGCTGCCGGCGGCGATGAGGGCGCCGGGGTTGCCGTGAAAGGCGCCGGCCCAGGCCACGACGGAGTCGTTGAGCGACCGCCACGAGCAACGCAGTCCGCTGGCCTTGAGCGCAGAAGTCAGGATCTGATGCATCTGTTTCTGGTCGGATGGGCCATCGAAGCCGGCCATGCCGGCGCAGGCAGCCTTCAAATCAGACGGGGAAATGGCAGACGGGGTCAGAGCCTGTGAGATCGCTGCGGACAGGTTGGCGGCGGCCTGTTCCACACCAACGATATGATAGTTGGAAGGGCCGCTCTGCCCTTCGCCGACCAAGCGGCCTGTGCCGTTGGACAGAATGATATGGGTTTTGGTTGCACCGCCGTCGATTCCAAGAAAATAAGCCACAGTAGGATTTTAGCCCGAATGGTGCAAATGTCAAACGTAGGTGGTATTGGCAGGACAAGAGTTGTCAGTATTCGAAGGAGGGGCAGTTTGATTTGCGGTGCGACGCCTCAAGGTGGGGAGGGACAAAAGTGGTGAGTGTTTGCCCGGCTGCGCAAAGGGTGGGAGAATTGGCGGAAGGACAGTGGCCCGTTGCAGGAGACTGCGCGGACTGAATGGCGCAGGTCGCAGGACGCAAACGCCTCAAGAGGGAGAAGTGAGGAAAAGGGAGCGGGGAAAGAATGAGGCGCGTGTTTGAAAAGGATGCATCCCAGATTGGGGGTGTGAACAGTCTGGCGGGGAATCGGCGGCAGCGGTGGCTGGAGTCGATTACCGTCTTTGGGCGAGACACAGTACAGGCGGCAGGCCTGGCCGTACGGTGGAGTCCGTCAGTTGGGGAGGGTGTGAGGGCAGGAACAGGGCCGGCACGTAAGGGGACCTGATGGGACTGGCGGGACGTAGTCGGGCTGGACACCTTCGATTAGGCACCTGTTACCAGTATCGACACCCGGTCGATTAGGCAGTAGGGGGGGCGTTGGGGGGGGGGGGGCCCC
>JAPPKG010000580.1:0-15291 GCA_026914085.1 Caldilineaceae bacterium
CGATCGCGAGAGGCGAGACAATCTTCGAGGAACGCTGCGCTGAGTGCCATACAATTATCAGCCAGGGAGGCGGCGAGACGGCCGATACCACCAAGGCCGGCGGTCAGATTGACGACCGGTTCAGGGACGGGTCATACGCAGACACTGTGACGACGCGTAAGCTGAAGGTCTACCTGGTGGCGTATCACGAGAACGCGACCGATTTGGAGATGGAACCGAAGGAGTTGGATGACCTGGTTGAGTACCTGTGGTCGTTCAAAGTGCGCAGGCATTGAGCCGGCAGAGTACCGGCAGCAAGGAGGTTAAAGGATTAGCGCATACATTATCCGGCGCCTGCTCTATATAATTCCCACACTTATCGCCGCATCGGCACTAACGTTCATCCTCGCCCATTACGGTCCCGGCGACCCGCTGATGGAGCTATTGCAGGAAGCCTATTGGGACGAGGAGCTGCGGGAACGCGTGCGCCATTCGCTCGGGCTGGACCGCCCATTCATCGTCCAGTACGGTGAGTTCCTGGGGCGTCTGATGCAGGGCCAGCTGGGCTACTCGATACTGTCCGGGCAGAGGTCGATCAACGTGATGCTGGCGAAGGCGTGGCCGAAGAGCATTCAGCTGGGGATGGTGGGGATGTTCTTCTGGTTCGTCAGCGGGACCATCCTAGGGATCATCGCGGCCAGATTCCACAACCGGGCGATTGACTACATTATCGTCAGCACGACGGTGGCGGTGTCTACGATACCAACCTTTGTCTTGGCGCCGATGCTGATGATCGTGTTCATACTGAGACTTGGCTGGATCGAAAGCAGCATCGGTTGGGAAGGTATCTTCAGCCAGAAGATCATCCTGCCGATGATGCTGATCGGTTTCACGGGAACGGCGGGCCTGGTACGGCAGTGGCGGTCGAGCATCCTGGAGACGATCAGCCAGGACTACGTGCGGACGGCGCGGGCCAAGGGTCTGACGGAGCGGCTGATCATCGTGCGCCACGTGCTGCGCAATGCGTTCACGCCGATACTTACGATCACGGCGGCCTCGCTTGGCGGCTTTATCACGGGCAGCATCTTTGTCGAGCAGATTTTCAATATCCACGGATTCGGCTGGCTGGTGTGGCAGGGCATCATCGGCCTGGACTACCCGGTCCTGATGATTACCACGCTTTTCAGTGCGGCGATCATTCTGTTCATGAACCTGGTGGTGGATATTTTTTACGGCGTTGTCGACCCGCGGGTGCGGGTTGGGGAAAGAGCGCGGCGGTAGCGTTCTGTCGAGTAAGATGCGATTGTACTGATCGCCATACGGTTGGCGCGACAGTTGACCGTGAGAATGAAGCCAGAGTGGCAGGAATACTGAGTTATGGCGGAGCAGGAAACTCAGGCCGAAGAGCGGCTTGACCTGTTGAACGATCAGTTTCGGCGTCCTGAGCGCAACCTTTGGAAAGACGCATTCACGCAGCTGATCGCCAACCGGCTGGCGATGGGGAGCATTGTCGTCATTTTCATTGTCTTCTTCATCGCCGCGTTCGGGCCCTTTCTGACCCCTTACGACCATCTGTATCAGGACTGGGACAACATCGCGCAGCCGCCGACGAGGCTGCACCCGCTGGGCACGGACGAACTGGGGCGGGATATGCTGTCGCGGATCCTGGCGGGCGGGCGCACGGCTATCATGGTTGCGGTGGTGACGACGACGATGGCCTTTGTCCTGGGCGTCCTGATTGGCGCATTGGGCGCGTATATGGGTGGATATGTGGATGCGCTGGTGGTGCGAACGATTGACTTTCTGCAGGCGTTTCCGCATATTCTGCTGGCGGTCTTTCTTGCGGCCACGTTGAAGCCGACCTTCATTCGATTTGGCGATGCACTGGTCCAACAGTACGGGATCCGGGCGCTGGGCAATACGCTCTACCTGGACTATCTGCTGATCTTCGCGGTGCTGGGCATCACGGGCTGGCCGAACCTGGCGCGACTGGTGCGGGGGCAGGTGCTGTCGCTACGGGCGACGGAGTATGTCAGCTCGGCGCAGGTTGTCGGGGCGAAGGAGTGGCGCATCATCGTCCACCATCTGGTACCGAATGCCCTGGGGCCGGTCATCGTTTCGCTGAGCGCCAGTTTTGGCGGGGCGATGCTGACCGAGGCGTCACTGAGCTATCTCGGGCTGGGCATACAGCCGCCGGGCGCGAGTTGGGGCATGATGATCGCGGAAAACCTGGTGCAGTGGCGTTACCGGCCTCACCTGGTCGTCATGCCGGGTATGGTCCTGTTCGTAACGGTACTGGCCTTTACTTTTCTGGGAGACGGCCTGAACGATGCGCTCAATCCGCGCATGTTGACCCCCAGCGGGCAGAAATAGCGGCGTAAGGGGATTTGCCATGAAAATTCGCGTTGGTGTTGCCGGTGTAGGACATCGAGGGCTGGGCCTGGCCCGAGCCCTGGCACAGTTGGAGGACGTCGAGTTCGCCGCGCTGGCTGATTTGAGTCCACAGCGCTTGGAGGACGCGGCGGGGGAGTTCAACGTCGACCGGACCTTTTCGCTGATCAGCGAGATGCTGGAAAGCGTTAAGCTGGACGCGGTTCTCATTCTCACGCCCGATCTGGCGCACCATCCGCAGACGCTTCACAGCTTCGAGGCCGGTGTGCATGTGCTGGTGGAAAAGCCGCCCGCCTATACGGTGGCGGAGGTGGAGGAAATGGCGGCGGCGGCGGAGAAGGCCGGAAAGCATCTGATGGTGGCCTGGAACCGGACCTATGCGCTGCAGCGGGTCAAGGAGATATTTGGGGACGAGCCCCCTGAGGTTTTGCTGGCGAACTATGTCCGCCCGGAACCGGCCTATATGGGCCTTGTCCGCAACCATATTGTGGACCCTCTCTATTACCTGTGCGGCGAGCCGGCGGAGGTGACGGCACAGTGCGATATGTTCAACGCGCAGCGGGAAGGGCACACGCTTGCGAACATCCGCTTTCAGTGCGGCGCGGTGGGATCGATGATCAGCAGTTTCGGGTCCGGGGGACACAGCGAACAGTTGACGGCCTATGGCAACGGCTATTCTGTCTTCATCGATTCGACCAGCCGGGGCAGTGGGACGGTCATGCGGGGCCGGCAGGTGATCGAGACTCTCGAACCGGTGGACAGCTCGGCGGTGCAGATCCGTCATTTTATTGACTGTATCAAGGAGGACAAGGAGCCGCTGACTTCGGGACGAGTAGCGGTGCGCATCGCTCGCTTCATTTGGAGTATCATGGACTCGGCCGGTATGGGGATCCCGCCCTTGCCCGAAGGCGAACCGGGCTGGCTTATGTGGTGCATGTGCGGCGACAAGGTCATATCCAACGTGGAACGATGTCCGCGCTGCGGGCAGGAGTGGGCCGGCTGGTCGCTTCCGGTTGAGACGATAAGAAAGACTTAGTGTGCGTTCAATTTGAGAACCTGCTTTTTGCGTATTTTGTATTGCGTAACGGCAGACTTGCCTGAGGCGATTTTGTTGACTGATCCGCCCGAGAAGTCTTGATAACATATGGGATTTTCATTGGTTTGGGGCCTACATAATTTGTCTCTGCCATTTACACGGCGACGGAAAGCCGCGACAGTACGGAGGCAGGTTCTGTGAACGGAGAGTACCGCGCTGGTGTAATCGGGCTTGGGCGCATGGGCGCGTTCATCGATGACGAGATGGCCGGCCACCCGGTGTTTCTGGTGCCTTACAGCCATGCGGCGGTGTTCGCGCACGAGCCGAGAATACGGCTGGTGGCCGGGGCCGCGCCAAGCGAGGAAAGCCGCGCCCGGTTCCAGGAGCGATACGGCGACGTGCGTACCTACGCCGATTACAATGAGATGCTGGAAGAGGAGAGCCTCGACATCGTGGGCGTGGCGACTCATGCCCCGCTGCACGCCGATGCGACGGTGGCGGCGGCGGCGGCCGGCGTCAAGGGGATCCTGGTCACGAAGCCGATGGCGATCTCGCTGGCGGAGTGCGACCGCATGATGGATGCCTGCCGGCGGCACGGGACCAAGTTAACGATCGGACACGGGCGCCGCTGGATGGAACATTACCGTTACGCGCGTAAATTGATCGCCGAGGGCGCGGTGGGCGAAGTGCGGGAGGCGACTGCGTACTGCACGCACGGGCTGGTGCACAATGTCACGCACCTGTTCGACATATTGCTGATGCTGCTGGACGAGCCGATGGCGTGGATGGCCGGCTATCTGGAAGAGGAGTTCGATCCGCCCGACACGCTGACCCACCGCATGGATGCCAGCGGGGGCGGTATTGGCCGGACGAGAAGCGGGGCGGCGGTCCACTTTGCGGGGGCGCATGACAAGATTTTGGGGCTGGATATTGATATTGTCGGCACGGACGGCGTGCTTCGCTGTCTCTACAATGGCCTGGGCCTGGAGCTGTGGGAAAATGATCCCGATGACCCCTACACGCGGCTCAGAAAGGCGGAGATTGACCCGCCGCAGGAGACGAAAAGCCAGACGACAGGGGCCATCAAGGACCTGATCCAGGCCATCGAGACGGACGGCGAGACCTGCTCTACCGGTGAGGACGGCCGCGCGGCGCTGGAAATGTGTATTGCGATTCACGAATCACAGCGGCTGGGCAATCAGAGGATCGACTTTCCGGTGCAGAACCGTGAACTGTCGGTCTGGTGCCGCTGACGTTTGTTGAATACCATGAGAACCCATTATTCTGCAGTTCAGTTCTGACAATAGGCTTGGCAGTCAGGAAAGCACATGCAGAAGTTGGAGCAATGAGATGGCTGTACGAGAGGTACTGCTACTTGGACATCCGAAGCTGTACGAGGTGTGTGAGCCGGTGCGGCGGGATGAGGTTGAGGGCCTGGGGACGGCCATCCAGGACCTGCATGACACGCTGTTTGATTTTCGCCGCAAGTACGGCGTGGGCCGGGCGATCGCGGCGCCCCAGATCGGGGTTATGAAACGCCTGGTCTACATGTATATTTCCTCGCCGACGGTCTTCTTCAACCCGGTCCTCGACCAGCAGAGTGAAGAGATGTTCACGATGTGGGACGACTGCATGTGTTTTCCGGACCTTGTGGTCAAGGTGAGGCGGCACAAGCGGTGCCGGATCACGTTTCTTGACCGGGCATGGCAGGAGCAGACGATGCTGCTGGAAGATGATCTGTCGGAGCTGCTGCAGCATGAGTGCGATCATCTGGACGGCGTGCTGGCGGTGTCGCGGGCGATAGACGCGGAGTCGTTTGCGCTGCGGAGCCAGATGGCGTTTGTGGACTAGGTTTGAGGGCTTGTCCTTTTCTTTTCTTCGATTCTTACTTTCCTCTCCGCCGATTCCTCACTCATCACTTTGACAAATTCAGGTAGCTGAACTGGTCGGGTTCATGCGCGTCCGGACCCAGCGGATTGTCGATGCCGGCGTTGGTTAACCGAGGCTTACCCGCTCTTAGCTGCCCTGGCCAATGACCCGTTTGGGTGCAGACCATTCTTGGAGAGAGAAAGGGCAGGTACAGGGCCTGCCCCTACAGGGAATTGACGTGACGGGGGGGACGTGGTTAGGCGAAACTCTTTCGATTGGACACATGTCACCAATGTAGACACTCTGTCGCCGAGGCATGTTGTAGGAGGGGGGCATTGCGGGGGGGAACCCCCCGCACAAGGGAGGGCCGAAGGCCCGACCGCACAACAGCAGGGGCTAGAGGCTGGGGGTCAGGGGTTAGAGACGGCGACTTCCCAGCATCAGAGTTGATCGCGGGCTGGCCATGGTCTAGTTGCTGCCAGAGGTGCAGGACAATTCCCCCCTGTTTTGGGATGCGCCCGGTCCGTTTTTTCCAGTTGACGGTCTTTCAAGTTGATGTTATTATTTGGAGAATCTAAACGGAGTTTTGTCGATTCTTGCGTAAGGAGTGAGGAATCGGTAGCCCAGCTGTTATTCCCCTCCCCGTCTCGTTCCCCCGATTGCTGAAAGGAGGCGCCCCTGAGACGATTTTCCTCTTCCGGCTAGATCTTCAGTCTGTAGCCAAATTTTCAACGCCACGCTAGTACAGGGAGGAGCAGACGAATGACAGGCAAATTGTTGTTTCGAATTCTCGTAATGGCCCTTCTTATCGTACTGACAGCCGCATGTGCAGCCCCGGAGGCCGCGCCGGAGGCAGCCGCTGAAGCAGAGGCAGAGGAAGAGATGGCGGAAGAGACGTCCGGCCCCCGCCCGCTGCCGGCCGACCTCGCCGCATTCATTGCCGACCATGAGCCGGGCACGCTGATCACGGAAGAGGAGTGGTACGAGTTCCTTGGCGACGATCAGTGCACGCTGGAGAGCTTCCATCTGGAACGGGCGTGGACCGAGGCGCATCTGCGTTATGTAGACCAGATGTTGATGGACCGCCATCCCAACGTCACCGTCGAATACAGTCACGACATCAAGGCGATGGACATGATGCGTCTGCGACTGGCCGCGGGTGATCCGATGGGTGTCAGCCGCCACGGTATCCATACACCGGACCTGCCGGTGGCGGCGGAGCAGGGCTTCCTGCTGCCGATAACGATCCTGCTTGATGTCGAGATCACGGACGAGCCGGGCGTGCCGATTCGCGACCGCCTCAACGTCGAAGGCGTCATGGCCTTCAGCTACGGTCGCGGAACGGACTGGGAAGATGCCTACAGCTTAGGCTACGATCTGACCGGCTACGGGCTGCTGTTCAACTACGACCTGTTTGTTGAGAACGGCTGGAGCACGCAGCCGCAGACGTGGCAAGAGTTTCTGGACTTGACCGACACGATTCGGGAGTCGGGCATGGCGCCCATCTGCGGACGCTCCGGACACTGGGACGTGCATATCTTCACTAACGGCTACCTGATCACCAAGGCCGGCGGGCCGCAGGCGGCTGTCGATATGTGCAACCTGGAGGAGGGGGCTTTCAGGAACGAAGCGGTCGTGTGGGCGCATAAAGAGGTACAGAAGCTGTACCAGACGCCCGGCAATGTTCCTGACGGGGCAGAGGCGATGGACGGCAACGCCGCTCTGGTCGAACTGATTTCGGGCAACTGTGCGATGCGCATGGGAGAGGGCACTTCGCCCAAGGCGGCGGCCGCGCTTGCGCCTGACGACTTCCGATGGGGCTTCATGTGGGTTCCCGGGCCGGCGGATGGCAAGGGCCGCGCCGTCGGTGGGCACATGGGCCGCGGTGGGGGTGGTCAGCTCTATGCCGGCAACACCCTGCCCGCCAACTGCGCCAAGTGGGGCCTGGAGTGGCTGCGACTGGCTTCATCTCACGAGTCAGCGCTGTTCTTCCTGACCGACTCCGGCACGCCGCTCTACTTCAACACCGACATTTCCGACGTAGAAGTGGCCCCGCACGTGGAAATGCTGATGGCAGGCGTCGCTGCGGCCGAGGACCACACCTTCGTCGCCTACCCGCACGGCCACCCGAGCGTGAGCAAGATCTACTATGAAAGCCGCGACGACCTCGTCTACGGTGACCTGACGGTGGAAGAGTTCATCGAAAACGTGGAGACGGAAGCTGCCCGCGTGCGTGCCAGCGATGACTGGGAGCACCCGGGCTGCACCGCCGAGAACCTGGGTCTCGTACCCAGACAATAAGAAGCAACGGGGCTGGAGGGGGAGGCGGGGTTCGGAACCCGCCTCTCGCTTCACTTCTCTGGATTGTCCGCTCTTAACCAACCACGATCCACACACGAACTTCAACGACCATGAGCAGACGGTTTGACTGGCGCAAGCACCTGTTCATCACCTGTTTTCTGCTGCCGGGGATCATCCTCTACACGGTGTTCGTGATCTATCCGGCAGCGGACGGGCTGAGGCTCAGCTTCATGGAGTGGAAGGGGCTGGATGTCACCCAGCGGTCGTGGGCCGGACTCACCAACTACAGACAGCTTGCCTTCGAAGTGACCGATGCGGCCGATCTGTACAAGGTGCGGCGTTACCTGACCAACAACATTTTTCTGTTCGCATTTTCACTGTTCGATTTCCTGTTCGCGTTTGTCGTCGCCTACCTCCTAACCCGCCGCCCGCGCGGCGCAAACTTTTTCCGCATCGTCTATTTCTTCCCCAGCATTCTTTCGACTGCTGCCATCGTCATCATGTGGTCGATGGTGCTGAATCCTCGCTACGGTTTGCTCAACCAGTCACTGCGGGCGATGGGCCTGGACAATCTGGCGCAACCCTGGCTCAGCCAGGTGACGATGTGGCCTTTTGCGCCGATCATCCTGTATTCGCTGGCAGTCATTGGCATCTGGGGCGCGATGGGATCGACCATGCTCCTGTTCATCGCCGCGATCCAGAACATCCCGGAAGAGTTGTACGAGGCGGCGCGCATCGACGGCGCAAACGAGTTCCAGAACTTCTACCTGATGACGGTGCCGCTGGTGTGGGAGATGTTCAAGACTTTGCTGGTTTTCCGGGCGATCGGCATTTTCGGCCAGTTTACGACGATCCACATTCTGACTGCCCACGAAGGCTCCGCCGGCGGAGGCAACGGCTGGTTTATCGCCAACTATTTCTATTACCAGGCATTCTCGGCTCACAACTGGGGGTATGCATCGGCGATCATCGTCGCCGTTCTGGTCATTTCTCTTGCCCTGGCCGGCATCACTTTTCGTTTGACGCGGCGGGAGACGGTGACTTACTGAGTAGAGAGGAGTGAGAGGTAGGAATTACTCCCTCCCTTTGATTGGTATCAAGGCCCTCGGAGGGTTGCATGGCAGATTTTGAAACGACAGCTACTCAGGCCGATATAACCGACCTCTCGCGGCCGACCGACACAATTGGCCGTGAGAATCGCGGGCACAGGTTGATTTGGATTGGTATCCAGGTCTTGCTGTGGCTGTATGCAATCTCGGTCGTTGCGCCAATGCTGTGGACGGTTGTACAGTCGTTTCGCGACTCCAAAGAGATCATTTTCGAACCTTGGAAAATGCCCGCAAGCCTGCTGTGGGAGAACTACAGCGATGCCCTGGTCAGGCTCAACGTAGCCACCTACTTTTTCAACAGTATTCTGGTCACGACCATCTCCCTCGTGCTCGGCGTCCTTCTGGCCGCTATGATTGCCTATGTACTGGCCCGCTATGACTTCTTCGGCAACCGATTTATCTATTACTATCTGCTGTCGTCGATGGTCATCCCCGGTTTTCTGCTGGCGGTGCCGCTGTGGCTGATGATCCGCAGCTGGGGGATGCTGAACAACTACGCCAGTCTGATCCTGATTTACAGCAGCGGCCTAGCCTGGAGCGTCTTCATCCTGCACGCCTTCTTCAAGACCTTGCCTCCGGAGCTGGAGGATGCCGCCATCATCGACGGCTGTTCACTGTTCGGCGTCTGGTGGCGGGTGATGATGCCCCTGTCCACGCCGGGGATCCTGACGGTATCGCTGTTCTCCTTCCTGGGCCATTGGAATGAATACTTCTGGGCCCTGATCATCCTCTGGGACGACGCCAAGCGCACGCTGCCGGTGGGCATGGCGGAGCTGCTGGCGGTGCAGACGTATCGCATCGACTTCGGTCCGCTGTTTGCCGGGTTCGTGATCATGCTCATCCCCACTCTCTCCGTCTACGCCGTCTTTCAGGGCAAGCTGACGCGGGGCATCACCATCGGCGCGCTGAAGGGATAACCTCGCTGGCCGGCGGACAGCGGTCGCTCGCCGCCACCGGGTCTTCACCGGAGACTTACCGTTCTCATGGCTCTAGAACTCTTCCCGGGAAAGCACCTGTTCGTTGACGACTTCCGCATCGAAGGGATGACGGCGGCGCGGCGCGTTCTCAACCGGCCGCGCAAACATGCCGACAACCCGATCTTTTGCGGCGAGTGTGGATGGGAGGCCAAGGGGATGTACGGCCACTGTCTTTATGACCGGGAACGCGGCCTGTTCCGCATGTGGTATACCGCATTCGGCGGCGGCGTGGTCGGCAAGCGTGTGCTGGGGTTGGACAACCCGCCTTTCAGCGTGCAGGAGAACTACATCTGTTATGCGGAATCGGAGGACGCGGTGCACTGGCAGCGCCCCGCTGCCGGCATGGTCGAATACGACGGGAGCACGGACAACAACATCGTTTTCCAGTCGATGCGCACACCTGGCCGCGCCAGCATTCAGGAGCTGATCGACGACCCGTTTGAAGAGAACCCGCAGAAACGGTACAAGCTGATGTACCTGGACCAGGCCGGCGAGAAGGAGGCGGGCGGCGGGCTCAGTCCCGACCAGATGCTGCGGCTGTACGCCTACTCGCCAGACGGCATCCACTGGACCAAGCTGCCGCCCCAAGCTGACGCGGTGGGACGCCTGTTCATGGTGACGCGCTATCTGGATGTGACGCCAGCGGGGATCATTGATCCCGAAGCCCGGTATATCATTTACGGGCAGCGCGGTTCGCCGTGGAAGACGCGGCAGATCGGACGGCGCGACAGCAATGACTTTCTGAACTGGAGCGAGAACCGGCCGGTGCTAGAGAGCAGTTTGCGCGACATCCCGGGCGAAGAGCTGTATTATATGGCGACAGCCACGATCAACCAGACGTACGCGGGTCTGCACTTCGGCGTGCTGGGCGCTTACTATACGAATCTGAGTCACGAGTTCAACCCGGCGCGCAACCACGGTGTAACGGAGGCGCAGCTGGCCTTCAGCCGTGACTCGGTGCGCTGGCAGCGCTGGCGCGAGCCGCTGATCGCGCGCGGGCCCAAGGGGAGCTTTGACTTCGGCGGCGTCTATTGCGGCTTCCCGGCCATCAGCGAGGACGGCATCTGCTTCCTTTACAGCGGCCATTCTACGCCCCACGGAGACAAGAGCTCCATTCCACTGCTCGGTCTGGCGACGATGCGGCTTGACGGGTTCGTTGCGGTCGAGGCCGAGGGCTACATGGAGGGCAGCCTGCTCACACGGCCGCATCACTGGAAGGCGTCGGAGCTGCGCGTAAACGTGCAGTCGACCGGGGGCACGCTGCGCGTACAGCTGCAGTGCGAGACCAAGACGCCGGTGGCGGGTTACACCTTTGCCGACTGCGATCCGATCCGAGAGGACTCGCTCGATCAGCGGGTCACCTGGCAGGGGCGGGGCGATCTGTCTGCGCTGCGGGACCGGATGGTGGCGGTCCAGTTGAGGTTCACTCCGGAGGTCCGGCTTTACTCGTACACGTTGACGCCGGGGTAGCCGCTCCAGCAGCACATTGCATTTCAGTTTCCAGTTCCCAGGAAACAACGGCTACGCGCCAGTTGCTGAAGCCATTGTCCACAGTGCGGAAAGCACCGGCATGACGATGCGGCCTGACTGGCAGAAACGTCTGTTTATCGGCAGTTTCCTCTTGCCGGGACTTGCCCTTTACACACTGTTCTTCGCCTATCCCGCGGCCGAGGGGCTGCGTATCAGCATGGGCGGCGAGAGCCTGAATATCGGGCTGCGCCTGGCAATTGAGGGGCTGCCCGCGGGCGGGAGCTGGTTGGAGATGACCGGCGAGGCGCTGGCCAGCTACAGACGTCTGCTGTTTGAGATCAGCGACCCTGCTGACCTCTACCGGGTCAGGCGCTATCTGGGCAACAGTTTCTTCCTCTTTTTCTTCTCTTTGCTCGACCTGGTACTCGGATTCGTCATCGCGGCCATACTCACCCGGAAACCGTATGGCGCGCGTTTCCTGCGCGTTGTCTATTTCTTTCCCAGCATTTTGTCGGCGGCTGCGGCGACGATCATGTGGGCTATGGTTCTGAACCCGCGCTATGGACTGCTCAACCAAGCGCTGCGCACGGTCGGCCTGGGAGGCTTTGCCCAGCCTTGGCTGAGCCAAGTTAAAATGCTGCCCTTTGCGCCGCTGGCGCTTTATGCGGTGGCTTTGATCGGCGTCTGGGGCAGCGTGGGCGTGGCAGTCCTTCTTTTCACCGCCGCCATACAGAATGTGCCGGTCACTCTGTACGAATCGGCGCGCATAGACGGCGCAAGCGAGCTGCAGAGCTTCTTTTATGTGACCGTACCGCTGGTGTGGGAGATGTTCAGAACGTTGCTTGTGCTTCGAGTGATGGGGCTGTTTGGCAACGTTGGCGGCTATGCGACCGTCCAGATCCTGTTCGGTGGCACCGGGGGAAGCAAGGTCTGGCTTGTCTCAAGCTACTTCCACTATCATGCCTTCGGCGCGCACAATTGGAGTTACGCGTCGGCGGTAATCGTGGCGGCGACGGGCGCGGCGTTCCTTCTGGCGGGCGCCACACTGTGGGCGACGAGAAGAGATGCGGCCACATTCTAGCAGTGGTTAGTGGTCTGTGGTTAAGAGTCGTTGACGTTTGTCTGACCTGGAATTTGCGGGCTCATCATGTGGTCGATTTAAGAGGGACACAGAGTTTCACAATGCTCCCACGACTGGGGCAACCACGAGGGCACCCACAAGGGGTGCCCCTACGGGGGGATGGCCGGGTGGAAGGAAATATCAGTTGGCGCTAGAAGCTACGGGCTGCTCATTGATGGCTGGAAGATTGCTGTGACTGAGGTGTTACGCTTTTGGAACCGAACGACAGGGGAGCGAGGCAGCTATGGCCGAATACAATGACCTGCTTACGAAACACAAGCAGCGGATGCCGCTGGCGCCGGCGCCGGAGGTCTCTGAGGTGGAGCACGTTACGGTGCGGCATGAGCCGGGCTGGTACTGTGCGCATCCACGCTGGGGCGTGTACAAGGACTTTGGCGGGGGCGAGGTGATTGTGGGTTTCAAGATGGCGCGGTCAGCTTACAAGGCGATCAGCGACATAAATCATGGCGGGGTGGTCAGGCCGGGGTACGAGTCGCGGGCGGTGATTGTGGTGCAGCGCAGCCTGGACGGCGGGCGCACGTGGCCGCGGGAGCATGATGTCATTCTCTACGACGAGGCGCAGTCGGATGATGAGAAGCGCGCCTTTCTTTTCCAGACCGGGGCGACGCGTGAACAGTATGACATGTTTTCGCCGGACTCGGTCTTTTGGTTTACGCATACCAAGCTGTGGGATGAGGAGCGTATGGTCTGTTTCGGGCTGCGGTCGGTGGACAGGGGGCGAACCTGGGAGAGCGTGCCGACGGTTATCGACCCGCCGCCGGGCAAGACCGGCGTGCGCAGGAAGTTTTCGCCAGTTGTGCGACGAGCCGACGGCAAGAAACTGGTCACGGTCTTCAACGACGGGACCAGTCCGATCTACCGCAGCCTCGATCAGGGCATTACCTGGGAGTTCGTGAGCCGTTCGGCCGTTGACCCGACCGGGGCGGGCTCGTTCACCTACGAAGGCCTGATCGAGCTGCCCAGCGGCGAGCTTCAGAGCTATCAGACCTACTTCGGACAGACGCGTCTTGACAGAGATCCGAACCGGAACAGCCTGACGATGTCTGCGAGCGTGGACGGCGGGTATACTTGGACGACGCCGGTTCCCATTGTGGGCGAGGGCGACTCGTGTTGGAACTTCCCGGCCACGCGGGAGGGCCGTGAAGACGTCCCCTACCGGTCGGGGTATCCGGTGCTGCTTGACGACGGGCGCATTGTGGTCGTGTGGGCGCGGCGCATCGCGCCTTTTGGCGTGGGGGGAACGGTGAGTGCGGACGGCGGGCGAACGTGGAGCGAGGAGTTCATCATCCGCGCCGACGATACGGGGTCCTGGGACCACGGTTATGCCATTGGCGGTCAGGCTGAGGACGGGCGCGTCTACATTACCTACTATTACAATGAGCCGGACAAGCCATACGTGGAGTCGATCCGCTACATTGATTCCACCTTCTTCCGGGTGTGAGTGCGCCAAGGGGGCGCCTGAGCCATGAAGATAACCAGACTCAAACTGACACCGCTCAAGTTTCCGCCGGCGCCGCGTAAGCATACGATTCATTCGATCAATCCGATCTATATCTTCCCCGATCTGCGCTACGATTCGACTTCGCCGGCGCCGCGCAAGGGGCCGGACATGCTCGTGCTGCAGGTAGAGACGGACGAGGGCATCACCGGGTTCGCCAACTCCGGCTATGCCGGCACCAGCGTCTACCCTTACGTCCGTGATATTCTGGCGCCGGCGCTTGTCGGCGAGGACGCCTTCCGCACGGAGTGGCTGTGGGAGAAGATGTTCCGCTACAGCATCGCCTCGGCGCGCGAGGGCGTAACCAGCAGCGCAATCAGCCTGGTCGACGTTGCCCTTTGGGACCTCAAGGGCAAGGCGCTGAACCAGCCTGTTTACAACCTGCTTGGCGGCAGGACGAAGGACAGGATCCGCGCCTATGCGAGCCATCTCTACGTGTACGCCACCGATGCCGGCGACCCCGACCTGGGCCTCCTGCGCGAGGAGGCGGCGATGTATGTAGAGCAGGGCTTTACGGCGGTGAAGCAGAGGTTCGGCTTCGGCCCCTGGGACGGGGTGGAGGGCATGAAGAAGAACCGGGCGTTGGTGAAGACGCTGCGGGAAACAATCGGCGAGGACATCGAATTGATGGTAGACTGTTGTCGCGCCTTCGATGCCGACTATGCGATCAAAATGGCGCGTATGGTGGAGGAGTTCAACCTGACGTGGCTGGAGGAGCCGGTGCAGCCGCACGACCATGCCGGCTACGTCAAAGTACGCGGGGCAGCGTCGATGCCGATCTCGGGCGGCGAGAACGAGTACAGTAAGCACGCTTTCCGGCGCTGGGCGGAGATGGGCTGCGCCGACATCTGGCAGCCGGACGTCGACCGCGCGGCCGGTGTCACCGAGGTACAGAAGATTGTCAACTTGGCGGCTTCGTTCGATATTCCAGTCATTCCCCACGGCGGCTGGGCCACGAACTTTCACGTGGCAATGGCTAACATCAATATCCCTCTCGCAGAGTACTTTCCGCCGCAGGAGGAGAACGAGGGTGCCCGTTTCATTCACGGAGAGCCTGTCGTTCGGGACGGCTACCTGGAACTCTCCGACCGACCGGGATTCGGCCTGGAGCTGGACGAAGAGGCGCTGAAGCGGTTTGTATACGAAGGCTAAATCAGACTTGCAGGTCATCTCACAGTCGCAGGAGGCGATTATGTCGGACGGCGCGTCACTGAAGCAGCGCATACGCAGCGGGGAGCTCGTGATTGGCGTATCGGCGCCTTTTAACGCCACGAAGAGTCAGCTGGAGGAGATTCTGAGCAAGGACAGTTACGACTTCCTGTCGGTGGACAGCCAGCATTCGCCTTACAACGAAGAGCGGGTGGTGGAGATCTGCGGGATGGCGGCGGAGCTGGGCGTTCCTGTGCAGTTTCGCATCAAGCACACGCGGCACGCCTATCTGATTGGCAATATTCTCGATCTGGGGCCGCTCGGCATCGAGATTCCGATCGTGGAGGAGGAGGCGACGGTGGATGAAGCGC
>JAPPKG010000638.1:0-15238 GCA_026914085.1 Caldilineaceae bacterium
GTGACAGGTGCCTAATCGAAGGTGTCCAGCCAGACCACGTCCCGCCAGTCCCATCTGATCCCGGCAGGTGCCGGCCTTGTGCCTGTCCTCGCACCCTCCCCCAACTGACGGATTCCACCGTACGACCAGGCCAGGCACACGCCCTGCGTCTCTCCCAAAGACGGTAAACAGTTTCAGCCACCGCTGGCACCGATTCCCCGCCAGACTGTTCCCACCCCAAAACAGGGATGCACCCCAAGGCAAGCCGCCATTGACAAACAAATCAACAGGGCAGGTGCCGGAGCGTGAACGCCCAACCCGTTAACTCGGAATCGGACAATTCGCCGAAACTCTATCTGTCTCGTTGCTCCAACTCCCTACCCTGAGCTTACCACTCAGTCGAGGTCACACCAACCCTCACTCGCCCCGCGTCGACCTCCCCTGCTCAAACCACGCCGGCGGCTCAGGCAACGACGCCGCCAGAATCTCACCGAACTCCTGCCCCTGCCGCGTCTCTGTCAGGCCACCCAGCAGCGCAAACTCCGCTTCAATCGCCCTGCGCCGCCCCTGCGCGTCATCCAGACGCTCCGCCGAGTTCTCGCCCGCCAGCGCCACCAGCAGCGCCAGGCGACGGATCGGCGCAACATCCTCCCAGGCCACCGGACTCTCCGAATCCAGCGTCCACATCTGCGTCTGCGGCTCGCCGCTGCCCGGATGGTGCCACCGCAAAGCCAGCGTTCCCAGCGGCCCCGCCGCCCCCGGCCGCGCCTTCAGCCGGTAGACGACCGTGTTCTCCTGGCCCACGTGCAACTCCGCGAAATCCTCTTCATCATCCTCAAATGACTCGTTCGCGGCCGCACGGTTGAGATAACCGACCAGACGCCACGTCTCGACCGTCTCTGCATCCCAGGAGACCTGCGCACGCGCTTCGTCCGCCGCCGGGCTGAACAGCTGGGCAAAAGATTCAGCCGCCAGCAGCCCCTGCGCCTCCTCCGGCGAGTAAACATACCGGTACCAGCCGTCGCCGTCGTTGCTCACCTGCTCCAGCAGATCGTCATTGTAATTCGCAATGCCCACGCCCACCGCGACCAGCCGGATCGGGTTGGCCTCCGCCCGCTGCCCGCCCAGAGACGCGATGATCGCCTCCGCCCGCGTGTCCCCCACGTTGGCAACACCGTCGCTGACGAAAAAGACGTAATGCAGCGCTTCAGGGTCCCGTCGCCGCCCCTCCAGAGCCAGCTCGTACCCCTTCCTCAGGCCGGCCTCCGCGTTCGTGCTCCCGTTGGGGCGGAATTCGCGCAGCGATCCGGCCAGCGCCGGGTCGTCGGGGGCCGCGTGCCGCACCGTGTACTCGCCAAGAACGACACTGGAAAACTGCACGAGCGAAATGCGGTCCTCTGCCGACAGACGCCTGATCAGCGCTTCGACGAGCGTACGCGCCGTTTCCAGCTTGTTGTCCTCTTCCATCGAACCGGAAGCATCCAGGACCACCGAGACAAAACGTCGGGTTGGCATCTCCGCCGGCGCAGCCGCGCTGAGCCCCATCAGCGCCAGCCAGGAATCCGGGTCCAGGGGATCCCTCGTCACGGTCAAATCGAGTTGGAATGTCTCCTCTCCTTCAGGCCGCTCGTAGTCCCAACGCAGCGCGTTCAGCCACTCCTCAACCCGTACGTCACCCGGTTCCAGAATATAGCCCTGTCGCGCAAGCGCAAGCGAACGCCGCCAGGAAGCATCGTCAGCGTCGAGCCCGAACGTTGAAGTCGTTTCCAGGCTTGTGGGAACCACAGGCGGCAGCTGTGCCTCCGGTTGGCGTCCCCGCCGGTCACCCCGTCCCGAATGGGGAGAGGGCCGCCCCGGGCTGGAGGCCGCAGGGGCGGACTGCATCGCCACCTGCCCGCTCGACGTCCGCCTGCTCGAACTCGGAACCGCGGCCTGCTCCGCACTCTCCGCCGGCGCCATCGCCGCCGCGCAGCCGGCCAATAGAAGCACCAGCAGACCCAGGAGTAAGACATGCCAACTGCGTTTAAGATTTCTCCAACCGCACTCGCGGTTCATTGGTCTGTTTCTGGTCGCACGGTCGACACAATGTACCATCTTTGCCCTCCTTGTCGTTATCGACCCCTCCGTCTTTCGACCGGTTGCGTCAAGTCGGAGGAGACGCGCACATGGTTCTATGCAGTTGTCTAAGGGGTTCTCCGGCGGCCCGATAACTGCATCCAATGTGGCCCGCCTGACAACTGTACGGCCCAGGCAACAATAGGTTTCCCGATCCTGGAAATTATGCCTGAATTTGGCTTCTGTGGAGGGTATTCTGGCTCACCTGCGCCGGCCCGTGCAACCGGTTTCGCTGCAGGTGCTTTCGAAGCGTCCGGAGAGGAGAATATCTCTTGAATCGCAGTCTTTTCTTGGCGGAGAAATCTCTATCCACTACAGTCTGGTCCCGCCTCAACCGCTGTCAGTAGTGTACGCAAACAACGGGTCCCAACCTGCCGCACCATCCGGCAGCAGATCGAACAGATGCCACACGCCGCAATACAGATCACCCGGCCCGAACGAGTCCTTCGCTACCCGCACGATCCTCCCGTCTGCGTTCTTCCGAAAAACCGAGACCCCCGGCTGGTATCCCGACAGGAACTCCTCTTCCTCCCACCGGAAGCCCATATCCTCAATAAACGTCGTCCCCTCCGCAGAGTACATCGGGAACCGCCAGCCCCGCCCGCTCGCAAATGCCTGTTGCACTTCGGGACTGTCAGGCGAGACCACCACAAATGCCGCCCGGCTCTGCAAGTGCTCCCACTCCCCGTTGAACCCGTCGGCCCACATCGTGCAGTTCGAGCAGCCGGTCCCCATGTTGTGAACCAGAATGAGATCATCCCCGTCGCCGAACAGCTCCGAGAGCCTCACGGGCCCGTCCGCGCCATTCAGTTCGTAATCTCGAACAGGCTCAGGCGGTAGCTTTCGTCGCAGCTTCACCAGCCTGCGTCGAGCCCGGTCGAACTCCTCTTGGACGGCCGCGATCTCCCTTTCCAGCTCTGACCTGCTCTCTGACACGTCATCCTCCCTGGTCTGGCAATTCTTAGCGACTCTCTATCCGCTCCCCGGCGTACTTGGATATCCGGGTCTGATCCTCAAGCTGTTGTAACTCCGGGAAACTGTCCTCTCTGTTGGAGCTCAGTTGGGCGAACTTTCTGGCCTGGGGCACAACTCTGCTGTCAAATGAGCCTACAGAATCGTTAAATGCAAGAACCGCTCTCTTCAATCGATTGCCAACTTCCTGGTAGCGGCTTATGAAAATCATCATCCGATTGTGCAGCTCTACGCCTTCCTTCAGTATCACTTCGGCACTCTCGGCGATGCGGTGGCGCTGCCACCCGTTGGCGACCGACCACAATAGAGAAATCAGCGATGCCGGCGTGGCGATAGCCACCCTCTTGCTCATCGCGTACTCGATCAGCTCTGGATTGGCGTTCAACGCCGCCCCCAGAAACTGGTCTCCGGGAACGAACATCACCACAAAACCCAACGAGCCTTCCACCTTCGTGCCATAGTCCTTCTTCGCCAGATCGTCGACCTGTGCCTTCAGGGCACTGGCGTGCCGTTTCAGTGAGCTGTCCCTTGCCTCCCTGTCCTCCGCCTCTTGCGCATCCATGTATGCAGCCGTAGACGTCTTGGCATCGATGACCACCGCCCGTTGCTCTGGTAACCGCACCGTCAAATCGGGTCTGCTCTGGGAATCGCCAATCGCCTCCTGTTCCCTGAAGTCGCAGTACTCCTCCATCCCCGCCAGTTCGACCACCCGCCGCAGCTGCACCTCACCCCAGTTGCCTATCTGCCTGTTGTCGGTCAGCGCGCTCGACAGCTTACCCGTCTCGGCAGCAAGATTCTCGCTCCGCTGCGCCAGCAGATCAATCTGAGGGTTGAGTTTCTCATAGTTCTGAGTAAGCGGTTTCACCAGCGCTTCAAACTGCTCGTGACGCTGCTTGAAATCGCCCTTGGCCGCCTCCAGCGTCCTGCCCAGATTCTCCTGCGCCAAATCCATAAACTGGGAATTGTTCGCCTGCAAAGCCTGGCTGGCAGTCGCCTGGAATCTCTCATTCAACTGTTCCTTGGCCATCTCCACGATTTTCTCGGCACTATTGCTTTGCTCCAATTGACCTTTCAATCCAGCGTTCTCTTCCCGCAGCGCGGCCTTTTCCTTCACCCAGTCCGCCTCCATCCTCGCCAACCTGCTCTTGGCGCGCGACCCCTGCACGAGCCAAATCGTTACGCCCCCCAAAAGGCACCCTGCCAGAATGCCAACAATGATTTCAATCATGCTTTCCATCTGTCACTCCCCACTTGTGCGCTATTCAGCCTCTGGGACACGCTTAAACCGTGCTCAATCACGAATCCCTTCAGGTCAAAGTTTGGACACGCCTACTTCCCTAATTCCGAGCGACGCACTCACGCACTCGCCCTCCGGTCAGCCACAGCCCGCACCAGCGCCGGCAATACCTCCCCGCTCTTACCTTGCAGAAAAATGTCCGCAATCGACGAAATGGGACCCGGCTCCAGATTAACGTCAATAACCGTTGCCCCCGCCTGCCTCGCGATCAACGGCAACTGCGACGCCGGATACACCAACCCGCTTGTGCCCACCACAAGCATCACACTGCAGCGATGTGCGGCCCTCGCCGCCTCTTCCACAGCATCCCAGGGCAGACTCTCGCCAAACCAGACCACGCCCGGCCGCACCAGTTCACTGCACACCCCGCATGCGGGCGGAAAATCTGCGCCGCGCTGTCCTGCCGTAAGATTGTGCGGCGCCGCGCAGGACGCGCACCTGAAACTGAACAAACTGCCATGCAGGTGGAGCACGTCCACGCTTCCGGCCTGCTCGTGCAAATCATCCACATTCTGCGTCACCAGCAAGAAGCTTTCGCATAGTCCAGCAAGCCGGGCCAGCGCAGCATGCCCAGTGTTGGGCACGGCCGCTTCCAACTGCTCCAACCGCCACATATACCAGCGCCACACCAGACCCGGATCCCGTGCAAACCCCTGCGGTGTGGCAAGCTCCTCCGCATCAAAACGGCTCCACAAACCAGTCTGCGCGTCCCGAAAAGTCGGCACACCCGACTCCGCACTCACCCCGGCCCCCGTCAAACACACGACCGCAGCATCGGCCGAAAAAAACTGCGCGGCCCTAACGATAGCCTCTCCAACACCACCCATATTCCCCCATCCCAATCCTTCTAACTGACCACTGACTACTGAATACTGACTACCGCCCTTTTCACGCCCCAAATCGCTTCAACCGCCCCGCATGAGCCATCGCCTGCGGGACCAGCGTCGTCGCATGGCACAGACCCATCTGACCGCCCGCGCAGTCCCGCTCGCCAAACCGCCGCGTCGCATCCGGCATCGCATTCGGGCTCCACAGCAGCGTCGGCACCGGATGCCAGCTATGGCTGCGCAGCACCGCCGGCGTACTGTGGTCCCCCGTCACAATCAGCGCACCTGGCCCTAGCTCCACAATGCGAGGAATCTCCGCGTCCACCGCCTCGATCTCACGCACCTTCGCCCCGAAATCGCCATCCTCCCCGTAACTGTCCGTCTTCTTGACGTGAACAAAGAAAAAGTCGAACTCGTCCCAAGCATCCTCCAGCGCGTCAACCTCATGCCGTGGCCGCTCCCCCCCGAATCGGATAGCCTCCATCCCCACCAAACTGGCTACCCCTCGGTACATTGGATAAACCGCGATCGCCCCCGCCCGCATACCGAAAATGTCAGGGAACAGCGGCAGCCCCGGGTCCTGCGCCAGCCCCCGCAGATTCAGGCTGTTCGCCCGCGCCTCGTCCCCCAGCACATCACGCGCCTGCGCCGCCCACCGGTTCACAAGCTCAGCCGTACGCGCGCCTTCACTGCTCCCGCTCTCGTCCCGCACCGGCAACGGCCTCTTCCCCACAGCCAGCGGGTCCGTGTCCGTCAGACTGCCTCCCAGCCCCTCGCCCCGCAGCACAAAGACGAACCGGTGCTCCTGCACCGGCTCGACGAACACCTCACAGTCTTCGAACAACTCGGCGCTCGCCTCCCGCAGCCTGCCCGTCAGCCGGACGCACTCCTCCGTAGAAATCCGCCCCGCCCGCCGGTCTGTGATCAGCCCGTCGCCGTCAACCGAGGCAAAATTGCCCCGCGCAGCCACGTCGCTGGCCTGCAACGGGAACCCAATCCCCAGCGCCTCCAGCACCCCCCGTCCAATCATGTAACGCAACGGATCGTAGCCAAACAGGCTCAGGTGCGCCGGCCCGCTCCCCGGCTCGATGCCGGGCCGGATCGGTACGCTCAGTCCCAGCGACCCGGAAACGGCCAGCGCGTCCAGATTTGGCGTATGCGCCGTCTCCAACTCGGTCCGGCCGCCCAGCGCAGCCGGCAGCCCGCCCAAACCATCCATAACCAGCATAACGATCTTGCCGCCGTCCTGTTGCAGGTCACGCATCAACTCAAAATCAGTGAATGGAGAACTCATCACGATGCTCCTTTTTGGGAAGGCGGGAGTGCACGTTCCAGCTTACAGGTTTCCTGCTGGTTTTCGATGGGCGAACTGACATCGCCACTTGCACCGACAGCGGGCAAAGTCAGAATGGCCCCATTGTCGCCGACATGACAGACTGTCGACAAATCACGCACCTGTCACGCCTCACACCGGCCCGGCACAAAAAGTCCCAGGCCATTTGGCCTGGGACTCTACTCTGTATCAGTTTTCCTTCCCGGCTGGATTGGGCAAGGGTGACGGCCTAGCCTTCGACCGTCTTACTCCCTCCGGTCTGCACCGTAATCCTGCGCGGCTTAATCTCATCCGCCTTCGGCAGGGTCAAGGTGAGGATGCCGTCAGTGAAGTCGGCGCTGATGTTGGCGCCGTTGATCGCTGCCGGCAAGGAAATGCTGCGCATGAACTTGCCATAGTGGCGCTCCCGCAGATGCCATTTTGTGTTCTCGTCCCCGCTCTCCCCGCTCGTCTCACCCTGTATCGTCAGCGTGTTCTCGGAAAAGCTGATGTCGATATCCTCCGGGTCGATTCCCGGCAGCGAAGCCTTTACACTGAACGACTGGTCATCTTCGAAAACGTCAAGCGGCAAGCGCATTGATTCTCCGCGCCCCTCGCCCTGCCACCCCGTAGGCTCACGCATGAGATCGCCCACCAGCTCATCCATCTGATTGCGCACCGAAACCATCTCACGGAAGGGGTCCCATCGTACCACTCTATTCATCGTGTGCCTCCTTAATTCATCAGATAAACGGCTCTGTCTGAAATCCTTTGCGGCTGCCATGTTGAATGCCGCCTACGCAGATTAGAATAGCCCACAAACCGTTAGATGGAGGTCAGCGCAAGATTAGAGAAATATTTGCGAGGAACGAACTGGATCGAGGAGCGAAACGGGGCGTGTTACTCCGGCCAATCACTGCACTGGTCATGCCTCATACAGATAGCAGGCCACAGTATGATCGCCTTCAACCTGGATGAGCGGCGGCTGCTTCTCAAGGCAGATGTCCATCCCGTGCGGACAGCGCGGGTAGAAACGGCAGCCACGGGGCTTGCCTTCCGTGCCCTGCATGCGCATCGTCTCCTCGGCCGGCAATCGTATATCCGTGTCCCACTTGACCTTCGGGTCCGGCACCGGGATCGAGTTGATCAACTCCTGCACATAGGGGTGCTGTGGGTTCTCGATGATCCGGCCGGTATCCCCCGTTTCCGCCGTGATTCCCTGAAACAGGACGATCATATTGTCGCCGATCTGGTACGCGGTCGAAAGGTCGTGCGTGATGTACAAAAAGGAGATCCCGTGCTCATCGCGCAGCCGCAGCATGATGTCCAGGATCATCGCCCGCAGCGAAGCGTCCACCGCCGAAACCGGCTCGTCCGCCACAATCAGCCGCGGGCGCAAAAGATAGGCCCGCGCCACCATCACCCGCTGCCGCTGCCCGCCGCTCAACTGGTGAGGATACTTCTCCAGGATCTCATCTCCCCGCAATCCGACCACGTTGAGCGCGTCCTCGATCAACTCTCGCCTCTCTGCCTTGTCCCGTGCCAGGGCAAAGTGGCGCATGACCAAATTGAATGTGTGCTGGATGCGAAAGAAAGGGTTGAAGACCTCATACGGGTCCTGGAAGATCGCCTGGACCTCCTGGCGGTAGGTCATATGCTGCCTGCGGTCCATCTGCGCAATGTCAACGCCCTTGTAGAGGATCTGCCCTTGCGTCGGCGTGATGAAGCCGAGCACAAGATTCGCGAGGGTCGTCTTGCCGCTGCCGCTCTCGCCCGCAATCGTCGTGATCTGCGCCGGCGACTCGTGCAGGTCGAGGCTGAAGGAGTCCAGCGCCACCAAGGGCGGCTGCGAGCTCAGAAAGCCGCCGCCGAACGCCATCGTGGCCTCCCTGATCTGGAGAAGCGGTTCCGCCCTGGCTGTCTGCGTCATGCCTCTTCCAGCTCGATCAGGGAATGGCGCTCCGGCTCGTAGAGCCAGCACGCCACAAGGTGGTCGTCCTCTCTCTCCACCAGCTCCGGCCTGCGTTCTCGGCAAATCTGCTCCACGTGCTGGCAGCGGAACTGGAAAATACAACCGGGCGGCGGGTTGCGCAGGTCGTGCGTCAACCCCTCCGTCACGTTCAACGGCTTGCGCTCTTTGATCGATGGGATCGACTCGATCAGCAGCTGCGTATAAGGATGCAGCGGCTCTGCAAAGGCCGACTCCACCGGCGCCACCTCGACCAGATTGCCGGCGTACATGACAGCAATGCGGTCCACCAGCTGCGCCTGCAAGCCCATGTCATGGCCGATCATCACCATCGAAACGCCCAGCCGCTCCTTCACCTCCAGCAACGTCTGCGCCACCACCCGCTGCACCACCACGTCCAGCGCACTCGTCGGCTCGTCCGCGATGATCACCTGCGGGTTGAGCGCGATCGCCATCGCAATGCACACCCGCTGCTTCATACCGCCGCTCAACTCATGCGGGTACATGTCAATAACCCGTTCCGGCAGCCCAACGTCGTTCAGCAGACCGAGAATACGCGCCTCAAGTTCCAACCGGCCTACGTTCTCGTGCGCCAGGATCGCGTCGGCCATCTGCTCCCGGATCGGCGTGACTGGGTTGAGCGAGTTCATGGCCCCCTGCGGCACCAGCGCCAGATCGCGCCACCGTACCTCGCGCAGCGCCCTGCCCGAAAGACTGACCAGGTCCTGGTCCTCAATCCGCACCGCCCCCTGCACGATCCGGCCCGGCGCCTGTACAACCTGCAGGATCGCCATCGCCACCGTCGTCTTGCCGCAGCCCGATTCACCCACCAGCCCCAGAATCTCGCCCTTGCGCACACTGAAGTCGACACCGTTGGCGGCGATAACCTCTCCCCGCGGTGTGAAATAATGGACGTGCAGATCGTCCACCTCAAGGGCTGCATCCTCCCCGCCGCCAATCCCGCCATCCTCGTGCACGACAGCCGGCGCCTCCCCCTCTGCCGTCCGCTCGCGCCGCGACGAGCTGAACTGCCGGATGCGCGGGTTGGCGATCTCATCCAGCCCGATCGTCATCAGAAAGAACCCGACGAAAATGACCATCAAAATGATGATCGGCGGCAGCCACCACCACACCAGCCCCCGCACCAGCGCCGCGTTGGTCGTCGCCTGGTTGATGATCAGACCCAGCGAAGGCACGCGCGTCGGGCCCAGTCCCAGCACCTCCAGCCCGGTCGCCCCCAGGATCGCCACCGAAATGCCGCCGGTTAAGCTGGCCGCCAGCCACGGCAGCATGTTGGGCAGCATTTCCACGAACATGATCTCTAATGCCGGTGCGCCTGAAAGATGCGCCATCCGCACGTAGCTGCGCTCGCGCAGCGTGAGAATCTGTGAGCGCACCAGGCGCGTCGGGCCGGGCCAGGCAAATGCTGCCAGGATCAGCGCCATCGCCGTCGTGTCGGTCATCTGTACGTAGGAGGCGATAACAACCAGCACCACCAGCGCCGGAATCGTAACCGCCGAGTCGCTCAGCGTGCGGATCACATGGTCCCACCATCCCCCAACGTATCCCGCCACCGAACCCAGCACCATGCCGATGCCCATGCCGATGATCGCCGCCAGAAATCCGACCTTGAGCGACGAAGGTGTGGCCAGAATCAGCTGCGCCAGCATATCGCGCCCGTTGCTCTCGGTTCCCAGGGGATGTTCCGGCAGACCCCCCTCCTGCCACACCGGCGGCTTGTTCAGCGGCCCTGCGCCCGTGTACGCCAGGTCGGTGTCCCAGAAAAGAGGCCCCAAAAGGCCGAACAGAAGGATCAGACTAACGATGGCAACGCCCAGCAGGAACTTGAAGTTCAGCCACGGGGAATCCCACGTATTCAACCCCCAGCCGCGCGCCGGGGTGCCTGATTCATCAACGGTTCGCTGTCCGACAGTCAACTTTTTTCTTTTTCCTGCCTTAGCGCATGTCCCTCTTGTAGGTTATGCGCGGGTCGATGAAGGGGTAGAGCAGATCGAGCAGAAATACGCTCGTAGCGGTCACCAGGATAATCAGATTGGCGATCGCCTGCGTCACCGTATAATCCTGCGAAATAATCGCCTGGTACAGAGTATAGCCTGTACCAGGATAGGCGAAAATGAACTCGACCAGTATCGAACCGCTGATCAGCCCGCCCAGGCCCAGCGCCAGTGCCGTCAGCGCTGGCAGAATCGCGTTGCGCACGCCATACCGGAAGAATATGCGCGACGGCGACAGCCCTTTTACCTGCGCCAGCAGGAAGTAGTCCTCGTTGTTGACGCTGATCATCAGACCTCGCATGCCCAGCGCCCAGCCGCCCATCGAGGTCAGCACAATCGACACCACCGGCAGAATCGCGTGGGTGAGCACATTCTTGATGAATGGCAGGTTCCATCCCGGGTCCACTCTGCGCGAATAGGCCCCCGTTGCCGGCAGCCAGTCCAGTTCAAATGCCACCAGATAGATCAGCATAATGCCGAACATGAAGTAGGGGATCGCAGTAAAGGTCAAGCTACTGGGCAGGATCAGCTGCAACCAGCGCGGCGTGCGCCGCCAGCCCATCAGCGAGCCGATGGTCACGCCAATCGAAAAGGAAAGCACGGTTGCCACCGTCAGCAGACCTAGCGACCACGGCAATGCATCGCTGACCATGGTCCACGCTTCAGTTGGGAAGTGCGAAAGCGAGTATCCGAAATTGAGCCGGAACACGTTGCCCCAATAGCGAAAATACTGAACGTGAATTGGGGCATCCAGCCCGAAACGGGCCTTCCAGCTCTCGATCAGCTTGTCGGCGTTCTCGATGTAGCCCGCATCCAGCGAAAGGCGGCCCACCATCTCGCTCACCGGGTCCCCCGGCGCCAGACGCGGGATCACAAAGATCAACGTAGACCCCAACCAGATGGTCAGGAGATACATCAGAAAACGCTGCAATACGTACTCTCTGGTCAACCCGCGCATAATCAGAATTTCAACGGTCAGTGGCCAGCGCTGTTACTAACCACTGACCACTGACCACTGCAGTTACTTACTCGCTCGTCGATTCAATCTCAGGCAGGATACCCACGAAGCTCGGGCACCAGATCACCGGCCGCTGATAGTAGTTGTCGATCGTCGGCCAGTTCGTCCAATAGGTGGTGTTGAAAGGCACCAGTTTCTTGGACTGGGCTGTCGGGATCGCCGGGATCTCGTCGTAGTAGATCTCCAGCGCACGCGCCGTCAGCTCGAACAACAGCGGATCATCCCAACCCAACTCGCTGATCTGGTCTACCAGTTCGCTGAACTCGGCATTGTGCCAGCGGAAGCGGTTGGAGTGAGGCAGCTGGTGGCGTTCGCCCTGCGGGGGCACCTCATCCGCGCGTAATGTGCGCAGCGTATTCCACGGCTCCACGATCGAGCCGCAGGTCTGCCAGCCGCTCTGTGTCTCGTAGTTGCCCGTGTCCAGGTACTCCACCCACGTGCCGCCGATCAGGTTCACTTTGACGGCATTGATGCCGAATCGCTGCAGCTGCTCGGCAAAGACGTCGGCCACGCGTTCCAGTTCGCTGATGCCTTCGTAGACCTGGATCTCAAGGCCCAGTTCCTCGCCGTCCTTCTCCCAGTAGTCGCCCGACTTCTCATAGCCTTTAGCCAGAAGGATCTCCTCGGCTGCGGCCAGATTGGGCTGGGTGAACTTGGCGATCGTCTCGGCCGGCACCAGGTCGGCAAACTTCTGCATCGAAGGGTACAGCGGGAACGGATACGGGCCCATGATCGAAGTCCCCTCATAGGCGATGTCAATGATCTGCTGCCTGTCCATCACGTAGTTCAGCACCCACCGCATATCCTTGTCGTTCCACGGCTCGATCGAGTTGTTGACCGTCAAACTGCGCGCACACGGATCGGGCCACACAAACGGCATCTCATCCTGGAACGCGATCCAGTTGGGATTCTGTGCCACCAATGCCTGGAACGAGCCGAATGTGATGTCGTGCAGGCCGTCATAGTCGTCCTCAATCGCCGTCGCCAACCGGACCTCCTCCGTGCCCGTGTAGGACATGACCAGTTTCTTCGGCTCCGGCAGCTTCTTCAGGCCGATTTCGGCAGCCCACCAGTTATCATTGCGAACCCAGATCGTCTCGTTCTCAGTGACCTTGGCCAGCTTGTAGGGGCCCGTACCCATCGGCAACCCCTTCTCCAGGTCGAAATTCTTGAACGTGGCCGGGTCTTCCACGTTTTCCCAGATATGCTTCGGGACAAAATAGTCGACGCCGCAGATGTTGTCGGAGAAACGCTCCAGCTTGAAGCGCACGTTCGGCTTCTTAAGATTGTAGATTACCGTCAGGTCATCCACCTTCTCGACCGACTCGATCCATTCCTGGTAAGCGAAATGCTGGCCCAGCGCATCGTTGTTCATCTGCAGCTCGGTCGAAAAGATAATATCGTCGGCCGTGAATGGCGTGCCGTCTTGCCAGGTGATGCCCTCGCGCAACTTGAGCGTCCACACCGAATGATCCTCGTTGGGCGTCAGCGATTCGGCCAGCCAGTTCTCGATTTCGCCGCTGCCGTAGTTCAGCAGCGTCAGCACATCTGAAAACTCCGTATAGCCCCACCCAACCGCACTGCCGCGCACGTAGGGGTTCCAGTTGTCTCCCCCCTGCAGCGGGCTCGTCCGGTCCAGGATCACCGTCTCCTCGCGCGAAGCATTGAGATAGTCTTCCGGCGTGCCCATCTCCTCCGTCTCGCTCTCGCTCTCCGCCGCCGGCGCCTCCGCGGCCGCCGGCTCTTCCGCAGCCCCGCACGCCGCCAACAAGATTGCAAACAACAGCAGGAGTACCGTCAATCGATTAAGCAGTTTCATGCAAAGCTCCTTGTCTGTACTGTGATATTAAGTTGAAGGAACTGACTTTGGATTCCGACAGCCCACCTTCCGAGAAGAAAGGCAGCGATACGTGAAGGGTGGACAGTCGTTACTTCTGGCCACTGCTGATTGGTGGATGGGAACCGCCGCGCAAGACGACCTGACGGCAGCAAAGACCTCTTGCCAGTTACAACTGTTGAAGTAGAGGGCGCGTTGGGGAGGGAAAGGAGAAAACCGGAGGAGAGGAGGAGGAATGGGTCCTCACTCCCCGCTCCTCTCCCCTCGCTGCTCAAACTTAGCTGGCCAGCGACAGCTCCGTCTTCGGATCGAAGATGTGCGCATTGGCCATATTGATCGCCAGCTCAATCTCGTCGCCCGTCGAAACCCGCACACGCGGGTCGACTCGCGAGATGAACTGCTTGTCATCCGGTGTCAGGCAGTAGAGGAAGATCTCATTGCCCATCAGCTCGGTTACGTCGACCTGGGCTACCATGTCGGACTCCAGAATCTGCGGTGGCGCAAACTCTTTCGAGTGGATGTCCTCGGGCCTGATGCCGAAGATCACCTCGTTACCCAGATGCTCCCGCCATTCCGTCACCTTCTCCTCCGGCACATCCAGCCGGAAACCGCCCGCGTTGACCTCCATCTTGCCGTCGCTCTCGACCAGCGTGGCATCGAAGAAGTTCATGCTCGGGCTGCCGATGAAGCCGGCAACGAAGATATTCGCCGGATGGTCGTACAGGTTCTGCGGCGAGTCCACCTGCTGCAGGACGCCGTCCTTCATCACCGCGATGCGGGAGGCCATCGTCATCGCCTCCACCTGGTCGTGCGTCACGTAGATAAAGGTCGTCGCCAGGCGCTGGTGCAGCTTGGAAATCTCTGCACGCGTCTGCACGCGCAGCTTGGCGTCCAGGTTCGACAGCGGCTCGTCAAAGAGGAACACCGCCGGCTCACGCACGATCGCGCGGCCGACCGCCACGCGCTGGCGCTGGCCACCCGAAAGCTGCTTCGGCTTGCGGTCAAGCAGATGCTCGATGCCCAGAATCCCGCCGGCCTCTTCCACACGCCTCTGAATCTCGTCCTTCGGCGTCTTGCGCAGCTTCAGACCGAACGCCATGTTGTCATAGACGCTCATGTGCGGGTACAGAGCGTAGCTCTGGAACACCATCGCGATGTCCCGGTCCTTCGGCGGCACGTCGTTGACGATGCGGTCGCCGATCAGGATCTGCCCCTCTGTGATCTCCTCCAGCCCCGCCAGAAGGCGCAGACTCGTCGTCTTGCCGCAGCCCGATGGGCCGACAAAGACCAGGAACTCCTTGTCCTCGACGTGAATCGTCAAATCATTGACGGCCACGACGTCGCCGAAGCGCTTGTAGACATGTTCGTAGGTTACACTTGCCATTTTGTGCTTTGCTCCTTTGGTGAAGATTGGGCTCACTCACGAACTGGCATTGCACGCTCATGAGCCTGTTTCACTCTCTTCCCTGCGGCAGAACTGTTCGGTCGCGCAAGCGGGGGCGAGCACAGACTCCATCCCACCTGGCGGGACTCGTTGCCAAAACCGTCCACAAAGAGGAAAGCGTGACAATGATGATTGCGCTATCCTGTAGCGCAGCAAAACAGCTTCAATACCGATTCGGCACGGGATACGTACATCGAATAGCGGATAGGAGCTATCAGCGGCTTCCTCGCCGGGCCGGCGGTCAGCAGCCGCAACTCAAAAAATTACTCGGTGGACGGGCGCAGTATAGCACTCTCTACAAGCGCAGGCAAATCGCCGAATTCAGCCGGGTGCATCCAAAAAATTGGGGAAACGTTCCTACACCTCTGGCAGCAGCCAAACGCCGTCTCTGACCACTAACCACTGACCACTGACTACTGCAGTTCCGGGCGGTCGGGCCTATTCGGCCCTCCC
>JAPPKG010000094.1:0-3318 GCA_026914085.1 Caldilineaceae bacterium
CCCCCGCACAAGGGAGGGCCGAATAGGCCCGACCGCCCGGAACTGCAGTGGTTAGTGGTCAGTGGTCAGTGGTTAGTGGTAGGTGACTGCGCCGATTGACTTAGAATAGGGATGAGGAGGAGAGAGGTTAACTCGGCTCGTCGAATGACGCGCAGGGATTGTGGCACAGTAGTTGGCACTTTTCTTTAGGGATGGAATGTGGATTGGAGGGATGGAGAGATGGCTGAGTTTGCGCCGGTAGATGAGCAGATGGCTGTGTTGATGCGGGGGGTGGAGTTTGGCGACGATCGGACGCGTTACAATATGGAGGCGGAGCTGCGGGTGAGGCTTGAGGAGAGCCAGAGAGACGGCCGGCCTCTGCGCGTTTATTGCGGCTTCGATCCGACGTCGAGCGATCTTCATCTGGGGCATACGGTGCCGCTGCGAAAGCTGAGGCAGTTCCAGGAACTTGGTCATACGGTAGTCTTTCTGATCGGCACTTTCACGGGGACGATTGGGGACCCGAGTGACAAGGAGAGCGCGCGTACGCAACAGAGCCTGGAAGAGGCGATGGGGAATGCGCGGAGTTTCACGCAGCAGGCGCACAGGGTGCTGGACCCGGAGAAGACGGTTGTTGATTACAATCACAGGTGGTTGAGCGAACTGGACTTTGGCGGGGTCATTCAGCTGGCAAGCAGCTTCACCGTGCAGCAGTTTCTGGCCAGGGACAATTTCAGCAAGCGGCATGCCAAAGGGGAGCCCATTTGGCTACACGAATTTTTCTATGCGCTGATGCAGGGGTATGACGCGATCATGCTGGACACGGACGTGCAGATAGGCGGGACCGACCAGCTGTTTAACCTGATGGCAGGGCGCACGTTGATGAGTGCGCGGGGAATGCGGCCACAGGTGGTGCTGACATTTCCGATTCTGGTCGGAACGGACGGTCACCTGCGGATGAGCAAGTCGACCGGCAATCATATTGGGATCGATGAGGCGCCGGGCGTGATATTTACCAAGGTGGTCAACCTGCCGGACCATACTTTCCGGAATTTTGCGGAGCTGGTTACGCGCTGGGGCCAGGAAGAGATCGATGGGATGGTTGCCCAGATAGAGAGCGGCGAACTGGCGCCGCAGGCTGCGAAGCGGGCCCTGGCGAAGGAGATTGTCAGTATCTTCCATGGCGAGACCACGGGGGAGCAGGCGGCTGTGGACGCGGTGCGCATGCACGAGGGTGCGGCGCCAAGCGATGCGCCAGAGTTCAGATTGTCTAAGGAGATGAACCTGCTGGACCTGATGAGCGAGGCGGGTCTGGTGCGCAGCAAGGGGGAGGCGCGGCGACTGATACAGCAAGGGGGCGTGCGGCTCAACGGGGAGGCGGTCTCGGACGGCGTGCAAACGTCGGTCACGCCGAAAGGCGGCGAGAATGTTCTTCAGGTTGGAAGGAAGAGGTTTCTGCGGGTCGTTTCGGACGAATAGTGTGGAGCAGTTTTCTCGGGGGAAATGGACGGTTTTTTTCATGCCAATAAAGAAAGGAACCGGATGCCACGCTTCCCCCGATAGTGGCTTCCAACCACAACGTGACAACTCGGTCCCTAAGTCATAAGTATAGCACGCTTTTATTTGCTTGTAAAGGGGTAATTTCATCGAATTTCAGGTTTTTTTCGAGTTTTTTCGACAAGATCGAGTTGTTCTTGACATATCCGGGGGCGATGGTGGGGGTCTGACGTAGATGTGCACATCCCGAATTCATATTCGATGTTCGGAGGGACGAGATAGCTTCCGGATTCGAACCTTTGCACGGCGCCAGGACCTTCAGGCGTGATCAGGATTGAATTAGCGTAAGGAGCGAGCGATGGGGACATTTGATGGGAAACGCGGCCTAATATTTGGCGTTGCGAACAAGAATTCAATTGCGTGGGGAATAGCGCAGGCTTTGGCGGAGGAAGGCGCGGAGATTGGGTTCAGCTATGCCGGCGACTTTCTGGAGAAGCGGGTCACGCCGCTGGCGGAATCGCTGGGCAGCCGGTTTGTCGAGGAGTGCGACGTTACCGATGACACGGCGATTGACGACCTTTTCGACAAGGCCGGGGACCATTTCGGAGGCCTCGATTTTCTGGTGCACTCGATAGCCTTCGCGCCGCGTGAGGATCTGGGCGGGCGCTTCGTGGACACCAGCCGCGAGGGATTCCGCGTTGCGCTCGATGTCAGCTGCTACAGCCTGGTGGCGCTGGCCAAGCGTGCGGTCCCGTTGATGCCGGGGGGCGGCAGCATGCTGGCAATGACCTATTACGGTGCGGAGAAGGTGACGCCCAATTACAATGTAATGGGCGTGGCCAAGGCTGCGTTGGAGGCGACAATACGCTATCTTGCCTGGGACCTGGGCAAAGACCAGGTGCGGGTGAATGCGATCAGCGCCGGTCCGATCAAGACGTTGGCTTCGGCGGGGGTCAGCGGGTTCCGGAAAAGCCTTGGATACGTGGGGACTGTGGCGCCGATGGGGAACGTGACCCAGGCCGACGTGGGGAATGCGGCCCGGTTCCTCCTGGGAGACTGGGCGGGGAAGGTCACGGGCGAGGTTGTCTACGTGGACGGCGGGTACAATATTATGGGCGCCCCTGAGATGGACACTGTGTGAGGCAGCGGTGGGGCGACGCCTAGCGCAAAAAGCAAACAGGTCAACCCAGTGGTGGGCTGACCTGTTTTTTCATGTCCTGGTTCGGGAGGGAGGGCACTGCCCCGTTATTCTCTTCCCCGATTTCCCCATGGTCTGGCATCTGAAGTGCCGTGGCGGGAGCGACGGGATTTGAACCCGCGACCTCCGGCTTGACAGGCCGACATGCTAACCGCTACACCACGCCCCCATCAGGAAATCAAGACATGCAAAGTTGAGGTTAACACGGACTCGGTCGGATGTCAAATGAAACAGATGCGAGGGTGCATCTCAGATTGGGGGTGGGAACAGTGTGGCGGGGAATCGGCGCCAGCGGTGGCTGGCGTTGTATACCGTCTTTGGGCGAGACGCAGCGCAGGCGCCAAGCCCGGCCGGACGGGGGAGTCCTGCAGTTGGGGCGGGTGCGAGGGCAGGCACTTGGCGGGCACGTAAGGGGATCTGATGGAACTGGCGGGACACGGTGGGGCCAGACACGCTGGACTAGGCACCTGTTACGAATATCGCCACCCGGTCGATGAGGCACGGCATGGTTTAGGGGGGGCGTGGGGGGGGGGGGGGGGCCCCCCCCACCGGGGGGGGGGAGGCGGGGGGCCCCCCCCCCCCCCGGGGGGGGGGGGGTTTGTTGTTGGGGGGGGGGGGGGGGGGGGGCAACAGAAAAGGGGGGT
>JAPPKG010000094.1:3328-15162 GCA_026914085.1 Caldilineaceae bacterium
GGGCCCCCCCCCCCCCCCAACAGGGGGGGCCCTAATCGCCCCCACCGCCCCAATGCGAGGAATGAGGAGTGAGGAGAGAGACGCCGTTTCCTTTGCCTCAGAGTCGATCGCCGTGTGGCAATGGTTGGTCTGCCGCCACAAGTATACGAGAGTTCGCCTCCATTTTGGGATGCACGCTCGGTGCGAAATTGTTCGTCTGCGGGTGGGAGAAGGTGGGATATGGGACGGTTTCAGTTTTTGCGCGGTGGCAGGCGGGGTATGCGTTTACCCACGCGACGCAGGAGACGAGAGGAGATGGCCTTCGACTGGGCGGGCAGTTTTTTGGCGCCTGAGGATTGGCGGGGCCGGCGAGCATTGTCGACGATTCGCTGGGCGGCCTGGCGTCCCTGTTCCAAGGCCTCGCGATAGTGGCCGGACATAAGCTCCGGGGTGATTTTTTGTCCTTCGGTAGCCCAGACTGTGACGGCTCTGCCGATGGCCCAGGTGCCGGCGTAGGCGACGGCCACTTTGGGCACGATGCCCCAGACGGGGATCAGACCGCTCATCTGGCGGGCGAGCTGGCGGAAGAGGAAGCCGCCGCCGAGAACGCCAACGATTTCGCCCAAGAGCTTCTGAGGGGAACCGGTCTTTCCCGAGACGAGGGCGATCTTGTAGGCCATCATCAGCTGGTTCTTGGTGAGGACGATAGCGTCGCCGGCGCCGAGGACGAAGTTCAGGCCGGGCACGGTTTCGCCGAGGCCGGTGGTGAAGGAGTAGCTGGCGTTGACCTGGGAGGTCTCCTGGATGAGCATATTGAGGGCGGCCGTGCGCAGAGGCGGCAGGCGGCGGGCGAAGGGCAGACGGAGGGAGGGGGGGACGATTTGTACCAGGGTCGAAGCGACGCGGTCGAGGGAGCGATCGGACCAGTCGGGGATGGCGACGCGCACGTGTTCTCCGCGGCGGGCGATGGCACTGTCGGGGCGTTTGGCTTCGGGGCCGACGACGACTATCAGAGAGGGGATGGACTGGGCGTTGAGGGCCTGTTGCAGAGAGACCAGGTCGGGGCTCAGTTCGAGACGGGTGGAGACAAGGAGGGCGCAGTCCGGAGTCGTGCGGGAAGGTTGAGACGTGGAGGTACGTGTTTTAATGGTGCGCGGGGCGATTTCTGTGCTCTGTGAAAGGAGGCCGGAGCCGGTGCTGTCGGTGACGGTGATCCAGGGATGGTAGAAGTCGGCGGCCGGGGCGCTCAGGCGGTTAGCGGCGTGCTCTGCGTCGGCCTCATCGTCGGCAGCGATCAGCAGATGGAAAGGAGATTCGATTTCGCTCTGGATTTCAGCAAGATTGATCTCACTGACTATCTGCCAGATGGAACGCAGCGGGAGTGAGCGCATCGTCCACTGCGCCTATCCGTAAACGAGCGCGTCGTCGCCGGCGCCGGCGGCGCCTGAGTCAAGGACGCGGGAGAACGCTTCGATGGTGCGGTCGATGTCGGCCGAGGATACTGCCAGATTCGTGACCGCTCTCAGGAGTTTGCCGCCAGAAGGATTCAGCAGTACGCCGTGTTCCTTGAGGCCGGCGGAGAGCTGAGCCGGTGTTATGTCGTCGCGGTGCAACTCGAAGTAGACGATATCGGTCTGCACAGATTCGGAGTCGAGGACGATACCGTCCAATTTGGCGATGCCGTCGGCCAGTCTGCGGGCGTTGGCATGGTCGTCGGCAAGCCTTTCAATCATTTCGGTGATGGCAACGATGCCGGCGGCGGCGATAATGCCGGCCTGGCGGGTGCCGCCGCCGAGGATTTTGCGCATGCGGCGCGCACGTTTAATGAAATCGGGATCGCCGACGACGACCGAGCCCACGGGTGCGCCGAGCCCTTTGCTCAAGCAGACGCTTACACTGTCGGCCTCCTGGACGAGACGGGCGGGGGCGACGTTGAGGGCGACTGCGGCATTCCAGAGACGTGCGCCATCGACATGGAGTTTGAGGCCGTGGCTGTGGGCGGTTTTGCCGGCGGCGTCCATGTATTCCACGGGCAGGCAGCGGCCGCCGCTGCGATTGTGGGTGTTCTCGATGGCCAGGAGGCGGGTACGAGGGTAGTGCTCGTTATCGGGGCGGATGGAGTCCACGACCAGGTCGAGGTCCAAGGTACCATCGTGGGAGGTAGGCAGCGGACGGGGATGGACGCCTCCGAGCGCGGCAGCGCCGCCTTGCTCGGAGGTATAGATGTGGGCCTGATCGCCCAGGATCATTTCATCGCCGCGACCGCAGTGGCTGAGTACAGAAGAGAGATTGCCCATGGTGCCGCTGGAGACGAACAGGGCGGCCTCTTTTCCGAGCAGTTCTGCTGTCAGTGCCTCGAGCCGGTTGACGGTTGGGTCTTCGCCGTAGACGTCATCGCCGACGGGCGCGGAGGCCATTGCCTTACGCATATCTTCGGTGGGGTGAGTTACGGTATCGGAGCGCAGATCGATCGCTTTGTGAGTCAAAACAGTTACCTTTCATCTTGCGAATGGAACGTTGTTCTGCGAAGGCAGGGCATTGGGGCTACCGCTCCATTCTCAGGTTGCGTCGGTTTGTTGATGCTGACCGATATAGCCGATGACGACGATTTTTCGGGCCTTGTCCCAGTCGAAGGCGATGCGAATTGTGTAGCGAGAGTCCTTGTTGCTGCCTGTGCCGACGTGCCTCTTCAACCAGTATGTTTTGCCCTCAACACTGGTAGTATACCAGGGCTTATACCGGTTCATTGTCTGTTTCCTTTGACCCCCCATATAGCGCCAACCACAGACTTTCTTAATTGACTTGTCAAAGTCGGGTACTCTTACTTCTCCCATCCTGGCACGATAGTAAGTCGTCGCGAGCCATTCGAGTGCGGCCAAAACATTCGAGGGCTTCTCAAATGGATTGTCTTCAATTTCAGATTTCGAATTGGGTTGAAAAAGTAGCTCGCCAGCGTATTTTTCTTTAGCAAGTGCTACAGCGGTCCTTACGTCCTCAATCGGCAGGAATTCATCTTTACTCGGTGGTTCAGGGGTTGGCGCCACCTGCTTGCGCGCCTTTTCGTAGGCAGTCCGCCAGATCTTGACAAGATCCTGCATCGTCTTCAGTTCGCCGCGAAGCGCATGAAGCTCGTGTCCAAGTGAATTATTCTCTGCCTCCAGGGAGGCGTATACAGTATCCGAATCGTAGTGTGTTTCTGCACCGAGTTCATGAACAGTTTCATCGCTGCGGACATGCTTGGCCGTAAGCGTGGTGTCCGGCTCGCCGTCTTTCGAGGCTGCCGCGTCCGAGAGCGACAGTTCAGCGGCGGGGGTGTCCGTGGAATCAGGAGGCCTGGTCGGTTCGTCGGTTGAAGAAGATGGGTCGTCCGGGTGGGTACTATCGATTTGTGCAGACCCGACTTGCTCTTGGCGAGGAGGGGCCGTCGATTCGGAGATTAGGGAGACCTGCCCATTGGCTGCGGCTCCCATTACATGGTCATCTTCGTCGGAGTTGGAAGACAGCTGATAGATTTGACTGAGGCAGCTGAGAATCTGTCGCTGAAGTTCTACACGCTGCGGCCAAAGGGCTACTTCCTCTTCGATGGAAGGAGCAATGTCGTGAACCTGCTTGTAGCCGGTCAGCAAGACCTTCAGTGATTCTGTCTGGTGAAGGAGCTCCGCCATTTCCTCAGGGGTTGCCAGGCAGTTGCCTGCCTGTTGGCTGGACAGCCGCTCAACCGACCAGGAAGCGGGATCGATCTGAAAGAAGGTCAGTTCGCGTCCGACCTCTTGCTTCATCTCAGCCAGAATTGCATTGTATTTCAGTGTATAGCTGCGTATATTCGTTTTGTGTTGAATGATTTCGGTGGCGGATGCTACGAAGTCGTCCGCTTGCTGCCACTGCGGCGCGTCTGCGGGCAGTTCGCGCAGTTCCTCGAGCCACTGGGGGAAGAAGGCGTCATCCTGAGACTCTGCCGGATCGACATTGTCACTTTCATCAGGTTCTGGCAAATTCCCTGACACACAACACAGCATGAGGGCTACATCGTTTTCTTTGAAATGACTGTGTGAAGCAACGATGCTGGTCTTTTCCCGCCGCCAGATGTCGGTATTCCAACTGCCAGCAAAGCGGTTCGCGGAAAAGTCGATGCCTTGGGTTGGCATTTTCAGCTTGGACAGGTGTCCGAATACCTCTTCATAGAGCTCGGGATGGGAATCGATCCATAATTGCAGTACCGAACCAACGAGCTCAGACGAGACGGGCAGGAGACGAAGAATCTCAGGAAGGAGAAGCTGGGTGTTCGCTTTATGGGGGTTTCGGAATCCTTTGATTTTCACATTCTTGCGCAGTGCCGCTCGGAGTGGTTGTCTCAGCTCTCCACGGGCTTTCTTCCTCTGCTCCAGAGCGCGTTGAACCACTTCTGCGCTGAAGTCGCTCGACATCAGTCCGACGATATAATTCAATTCCGGCGTTGCTTCACGCATATTTGTCACCATTATTCATCGGGGCAGTGCCTGGTGAACTTGCGGCACCATTACGGACGGGTGAAAACGAGAAGAGAAAAGCTGGGGGCCGGTGCTGAATGCGACCGAACCCCCCGCTTCTCTCTCCTCAATTTGGGGTCACTCAATAGCGACTATTCGGGTCGGAAGGTTCCGACGATTGCCTTGATCTCATTCGCCCGATTCTGGACCTGGTTTTGGGGTACGGCTACAACCAGGATGTAGGCTGTATCGTTTGCCCGCAATGCAGTAATCGTAATGTGGGCATCGAACAGACCCTGACTGGCCAGATCGGCGGTTGCAACGCCACTAATCGAGGGCAGGTTGTTGGTTGTGCCGGCCTCAAGGCTTTGCACTTCCACGGGTATTGGCAAGGGCAGACCTTCCAGCTGACTCTCCAGCCATTCTACCAATCTTTCGGACGAGATATCGTCGTCGAGGCCGGGGAAGATGCCGACGCCGGCCATGGCGGCGATAGGCGGCCTGGAGAAGATTGCCAGTTGTACAGCGAGGTGGCCGGCGTTTTCGCCACCGGGGCCTGTGAGGGCGTCATCCACCTGCTGGGCTGCCTCGGGGCTGACGAAGCGCATGATCTGGCTCAGCTGGCCGCTCTGCAGGTCAAAGACGGACCAACCGCGCGGGACGGCAAAGGAGTAGCCGAGGCGATCGTTCTTGACGGTTGCCCAGCCGCTGGGAATGCTCACCCTGGGTACGGGGGCTGGTGTAGCGGTTGGCTCCGGCACCGGTGTGTCGGTGGGTTCGGGCTCGGGCTCGGGAGTAGCGGTCGGCTCCGGCTCAGGAGTGTCGGTCGGAGGCACCGGAGTGGGCGTATCGGTCGGCGGGACCGGTGTATCCGTAGGCGGCACGGGGGTGTCGGTGGGCGGCGGCGAGGTAGCGGTTGGCTCGGCCTGCTGCCTTCTGTTACAGCCGGCGAAAACCAGGGCTGCCACGAGAACGATTAGAACGACCATGTAGGATGGTTTCGCCGAAGAGAACCGGCTCCACCATCTGGCTCGTTCAACTGTCGAGTTCTGCATCTTAGTCCTCCATTTTGGATAGTTAGAGCCGCAGCTGCGACTTCATGAAACTGTGTGTGTTTTGTAGATCACTATTGTATATCAGCAACCCCCCTTCAAACGATTGTAATATACCGTTGGCCTCAACCGGCTGGCCGGAAGCCCAACCCAACGCCTGTCTTACAAAGAGGCTTTCGGCCCAGATTTGCCCGATGCCGCGTACGGGCTGATACAGGTCTTCTGCGGGCGACAGAAGGTCTGGGGAATCGACAAGTTCCTGCATGCCCTCGCGCCAAGCATGTTCTCGTTGTTCCCACTCATCGTTGCTGAAATAACGCAGGTAGACGACGGGTTTGTCCAAGCGGCCAAGGGCCATGCCGGTCTGGAAGAACTGCGTCTCGAAGGCCACGAGGACCGGGACGCCTTTCGGGCAACCCAGCTCCTGAGCGATCGACTCATTTACGCCGAGATAGCTTTCGAATTCACCTGCGGTCTGATACTGGCAGGCGCCGGCGGCATCTCTTACAGGTACGGGGGGCTGGGCGGAGCCGGTCTGCGATTCGGAATCAGTAGAAATGGAAGCAGCGTCTTCAGCGTTAGCCTGCGATGCTACGGAATCTTCAGCATTGGACTGCGATTTGGGGGCCGGCAAGGGTTGGGCAGGCGCGGCGGAATCGGTTAGGTTGTGCAGGCCAGTCGATGGTGAGACATCCCGCAAGGATTCCAAAACAGTTGGGCCGATGATCAACAGGCCGAGAACAAATGCAAGGCCGAGAGCGAAGCCAGCCACGAACAATGGCAACCGGGTACGCTTGGAGTTTACTGATGCTGAAGAAAGTGCTTCGGGTTCTGTAGACCTGTGCGTGGGAATGTCCTGCGGCGAGGACAGGTCGAGCCTGCTCTCCGAACCGGGAACGATAACAGTTTCGGTAGTTGGGGAGGGTGACGGGGGCAGTGCGACCGTGGGCAGCGAAACAAGGGTAAGTGTCGACGTCTGTTCAGCGAGCGCGCTTTCGTGGGACTGGATGCGACCGGCTATGGCTGTCAGGTCGTCGGCCAAATCGCGGGCGGCGGTGTAGCGTTCATCCGGATTCTTGGCCAGGCTCCGGCGGAGCACGTCGACCAGTTCAGGTGGGAGTGTGGCCAGCAGATCGTCGGGTAGGGATAGGGGCGCGTAGACGTGAGAGTGCAGTATCTGCGTGGTTGTGCCGGTGAAAGGCGGTCGACCGACCAGGCAACGGTAGAGGACTGCGCCCAAGGCGTAGATATCAGCGCGCCCGTTGACCTCGCGACTGCTTGCGCACTGTTCCGGGGCCATGTAGGCAGGCGTCCCAATCGTGCGACCTTCGTTTGTGAGTTCGGGCATGTCGAGGGCACGTGCGATGCCAAAATCGGACAGAAGGGGCGCGACGGGCAGCTCGGCGGCAGGATGCCGGGCAGGATAGCCTGAGCCTGACGGTGCGCCGATGAGGAGCTGTTCGGCTTCAAAAAGAGCTGAGGCGGAGTCGTCATCGGGGGGCAGGCTACTCAAGGGGCCGGGGTCGAAGGGACGCAGAAGGATGTTGCTTGGTTTTACGTCACGGTGGACGATTTCCTGTTGGTGTGCGTAGTCGAGGGCGCGGGCGATTGGGGCGAGAAGACTGCAGCTTTCGGCCACGCTGAGGCGGCCGCGGCGTTTGAGGAGCTGTGCCAGGCTGTCGCCATCGACAAGCTCCATGGCGATGTAGGCTGTGCCGTCGGCGGTTGCATCACCGACCTGAAGCGTTTTGACGATGTGCGGGTGCTTGAGGCTGGCGACGGTGCGGGCTTCCTGCTGAAAGCGGTTGCGTACAGCGTCGTCGGCGCCGGGAGACAGGATCTTGAGGGCGACCTTGCGTTCCTGGATCTGATCAAAGGCCTGATAGACGCCAGCAGTGCCGCCGCTCCCCAACCGTTTGCCCACGAGGTATCTGCCGATCTGCCGGCCGGTCAGATAGGTACTCGCTGGCTGGGGGCGATCCTGGCCCGCGTCAGCAGGCGCCGCGGAGCGGTCTTCGGTCCTGTGTTCTTTTTCCTTTTGATCAGACCTAACGGCTGCGCCGGCAGGTTCCTTCTGGTCCGGTTGCATATTTGTGGCGTAGACCCAGGCGCGTCTTCGATTGGAACGATTTTGGCAGTGCGCACCGACTACGGCGCGGCTAGACTTTTCTCCGCCTGGCTTTGGGTGACTTGGAACGAGGCTAGCGCGTTCGGTTGCGTGATCGCGCGTCGAAGTCGACACTTTGAACGCTGACAGTTCGCCTTGTCCGGCGCGTCAACAGTGACGCAGTCCAATCGGGGCGCGAAGGTTGAGAATCTGCATTTCGCGGACTATAATACCAGAGAAACAGGAATAGGGAAACAAGAAACCAAAAGAGAGTACAGGGTTTCGTTGACTGTGTGCGCAGTGCGGTCAAGACTCAGCAGGCCGGGAAGATTTGCAAGCCGGTTGGGGACAGTTCTCAATTGATATTGTGACCGATGGACCAAGTTGATCGGCGAAGGTCGGCCGCGCTTGCACCTGGAAGTCGCTGTACAGACAGCATATGAGCCCTCGCGGCTGGGCAATCAGTAGAGGATCGATGGAAGGAGAGGCAAACTGGGCGCGGCTTATTGGATAGCTCAGGTATGCGAGAGTTCACCGCTGTGGGGCGCTCAGTTTGCTGACAGGACCAGGACGGGCCCTTAGTGGGCCACTATTGAAGGCGAATGGAGCATTTATGCGTGGAAGTCAGAACGCCAGATTGGTCTGTCTCAGCGGGCCTGATGCCGGGACGGAGTACGAGCTTGCCAAGGAGCATATGCTAATTGGGCGGTCTGAAAGCGCCTCTGTCGTGGTGAACGATGGGTTTGCCAGCCGGCAGCATGCCGAGCTGCATTACATCGAAAACGCATACCGGCTGCACGACCTGGAGAGCAAGAATGGTGTTTTCGTAAACGGGAACCGTCTGTCTCCGGGCGCGACGGCATGGCTGGAGGACGGGGACGAGCTTCAGTTTGCGGCGACCCGTTACCGATTTCACGACCCCTCGGCCACGATCACTGCACCTTATCTGGAAGCCCTTCCTGAGGCGGGCATACGGGTAGAACCGGCAACGCGCCAGGTATTCATTGACGGCAAGGTGCTGCTGCCGCCCCTGAGTGTAAAGCAGTTCGAACTGCTCTGGTACCTCTACCAGAATCGCGGGCGGGTGGTCAGCAAGGACGAGTTGGCGACGCACATCTGGTCCGAGGTCGGGGGCGATGTTTTTGATGCCAGCATAGACCGAATGGTCAGCAGAGTGCGGAACCGGATCGAGAATGCGTCGGCGACAGACGGAGAATCGCAGTCGCGCTTTATTGTTACGGTGCGCGGATTCGGGTATCAGCTGACAGAAGGGTAGCCGTAAGGCGGCTACTGGATTTAACCGTTGCAGCTCGCCACTTGCTTGAACGAGGTGACGACTCGCCTGGCACTTGTTGCAGCTGCGGCGCCACTTTCCCTCCTATCTTCCCATGCAGAGACTCAATCGGCAGATCTGATCCATTCCGGTGCAGTTTTCGTGCGCGGGGATGGCACGCGATCGTAAGCAAACGGTCCGATTTGTGTTGCGGAAAGTTCGGGATTGAAGACGTAGCCCGGGCATATCCTTGTTTCGGAGCCATTTGGAAACCGACTTGCCGGGCCGACCGGATTGTCCAACGGGTTGGCGACGGGTAGGGCGGTACAAAGTGAAATGGAAAGGATATGCCGATGTCAACGTTTCAGAGCGAAATGGTCTTGGGAGAAGCAGGTCTGGAAGTGGTAGGCATGCGAGGGGGCGGTGCGCGGTCGCGGCGGGAGTCGGGCAGCAGCTCCGAAGCGGTTGCCGTCAAAGACCGCGGCGGATGGCCACAGAGCCTAATCTCGGCAGCACGGGACGGTGACAAGCAGGCGTTTCAGGGGCTGGTTGAGGGGCATTGGGGCTCCGCGGTGCGCCTAGCGTGCAGCATAATGCAGACTGAGGAGGCTGCCGCGGATGCGGTGCAGGAGGCGCTGATCAAGGTCCACGGGGCGATGCCGCGTTTCAAGGACGGCAACTTTCGGGCGTGGCTGCTGCGCATCGTGTCCAACACGTGCTACGACCATCTGAGGAGCCAGAAACGACGGAACGCCTTGAGTCTCGACCAGATGATTGAGGAGTCTGACTACGAAGCTTCGGCATGGAGCTGCGACCAGAACCCGGAGCGATACGCGTTGCGGCGAGAGCAACTGGCAGGTCTAGACCGGCTGATCGAGGGGCTCCCTTCCTGGTACCGGGATGTGGTCGTCCTGGTGGATGTTCACGGCTACGATTACGGCGAGGCCGCGGCCCATCTGCAGCTGCCACGGGGCACGGTCAAGTCGAGGTTGAGCCGCGCCCGCGCGCATCTGCGAAATCAGCTGGCGGCGGCGGACTTGCTGTCCTGACCGCCAGTTGGACTGCTGAAGGGACTGGGGATCCAGGTCCAATCAGGCGCCGTTTCGGTTCAGGCCTTCGATACCGGCGCGGAGCTTGTCGATGTCGTCCTCATCGTTGAAGAAGTGGGAGGAGACCCTTATCAGGTCCGGATCGGGTACCGACCGGATGAGTACGCCAGTCCCGGCCAGTTGCTCGACTGCCGCTGACGGGGAGATGCCATCGATGGTGAAGCTGGTCAGACCGGCATGCGTTGGTGTATGGACGAGGCGGACTGCAGGTATGGAGGCAATGGCCTCGCGGGTGACCTGGGTCATCTTCTGCGTGCGGTCGTAAACCCAATCCAGGCCCAGCTCCTCCAGCCACTGCAATCCGCTCCACATGCCGGCCATTGCAGGACCATAGGTTGTGCCGACCTCATAGCGTCTGGCCCCTACAGGGGGCAGGAAGATTCCGGTTTCGTCGTAGGCGGAACCGTCGCGCAGGCTGGGGTAGCCCACGTAGGTCTGCAGCAGATCTCCGATTCGTTCCTGGTTGACGTAGAGTGCGCCGATGCCCTCTGGCCCGCATAGCCACTTCTGGCCGGGTATAGCGTAGAAGTCTGCCCCTGACGAAGCCATATCGAGGCGCATGGCGCCGCCGGACTGGGCTCCATCCACGGCGAGGAGGCCGTCATGGCGGTGAACAAGCTCTGCGAGGCGGTCGATGGGTAGAACCGTCCCGGTTTTCCACGAGACATGTGCGATCGAAACCAGTTTCGTGCGCGGGCCGATGACGCGGTCGAACTTGGCGAGGATGGTCTCTTCGTCGTCGTCTTTGTCGAGTGCGACCATGCGCACCTTGAGGTCAAAGCGTCGGGCGGCGGCATAGACGGGCAGGAGCCCACCGGGATGCTCCCATGAGTTGGTGACGATCTCGTCGCCTGGCCGGTATTGAACTCCCCAGGTTGCGATATTCATGCCATCGGTTGTGTGGTGGGTGAGGGCGACTTCAGCGGCCTCACATCCAAAGACGCGAGCGAAGCCGGCGCGCAGGGAGGCGGGAACTGACTGGGCAGAAGGGCCCATTCTTGTCAGGCGTCCGGCCTGCAACTGCTGCCGGTTTTCTTCCTCGATGGCTGTTGCGGCGGCGCGACTGAGGGGACCATAGCTTCCTGTGTTGAGGTAGGCCGAGGCCTGGACGGCGGGGAGCTGGTTTCTGACTTCTGTTAGGTTTGGTGACATTCTCTTTGATCTCGTTTGTATGACTGTAACGTTTTCACGGGCGCTTCAGACCATTATAAGTTCTTAGCGGCAGGTAAGCTCAAAGTTGACCTGGCGAAATGGGAAGTTCAGCCGAGGAATGCCCATTGGTTGGGGCCGTGGGACTGCAAGTAGAGTTCGACGGCAGTTTCGGGGTCGCTGCGCACAGCGTGGGGTTGGTTGCGCACCCATTGCTGGTAGTCGCTGGCCCAGGGCTGGCCGTCTTTGATCGTACGCAGATTGAGCGCGGCGATCGCACCGCTGGATTCAAGGAGGCCGCTGGAGCGGAAGGCGCTGGCAACGCGATCAAAGTCATAGTCCAATCTTTGGAATTGGGGTTGCCAGGCCAGTTTGCCGTCTTCCTGAACGAGGTCCAGAAGGAGATATTGGGCGCGGGGATCGCCGTTGTAGGGCATGCCGACGCTACCGGGGTTGAGAATTCGTTGCTCGACGTGACAGGAGGAGCCATTGTACGCTGGCTCTGATGGGGCGGTGATTGTGCGGTCGAGCGGCTGGTGGGTGTGGCCGCAGATCAGTACGGGCTCGTCGTACATTTCGATCTGGCTGGATACCGACACTTCATCTGCGTCGGGTACGATGCCGGCAAAGGGGTTGTCGGGGATTCCGTGGAAGAGTCGCAGCGGCGGCGCGCCCGCGGTCTCTATGAGGAGGTCGTGT
>JAPPKG010000700.1:0-15151 GCA_026914085.1 Caldilineaceae bacterium
GCCATTTGGGCCCCCCCTTTGGGGGGGGGCCCCCCCCCCCCAACGCCCCCTCCAACAACCCCCGCCGCATCGAGTGTGTGGCAAAATGACCTTGACGACCCGCTGCGACCAGGATTAACCCCCCACCCCACCCAGCGTCTTGGCAGATTCCAAGTATGTGCCAGCGCAGGCAAGACAGGCGAGGCAACTCCCATATATGCCCAACGTTCACCGCGATGACCATCGAGAGCCCGCTACAGAAATGCTGACGGTACATTTCCCCCACGCAGACCGTACACAGAACTTGGCTTGGTAGTTACAATGCCGGCAGATTCTCGCACACCGCGATAGTCCGCCCTCTATGCAAGGCGGTGGTCCACAGTCTTGAAACGGTCCCGCAACCCATTAAGATATTACATCACGAGTTCTGGCCGCCGCCAAAGCGCGGGCGATCGCCACCGATCGCGGTCAGGCCTGAAGACGGGCCGCCGGCAGCCCCACTGTCTGTCTCGGCCCGGTACGGCTACGCTTTGCGCAATGCCTGTCCAGGCACTATCATACCGTTCTTACGCAGCCAGCCTTCAGTGGGCACACATTTGGCCGCCGAAGGAGCCGGAAACCCATACCAATACGAATGGGTTTGATAAGCCGGAGAAACGCATGATGAACGAACAAACGGTGCGCCAGGTGGTCACGGCACGCTTCTATGAGTCGCTGGCCCAAAGTGGCGTCGAAGTCTCCGCCATCCCTCAACCCCAATTGCAGGCCATCGTAAACGCGTTGGCTGACGGCGTCTTTGCAGCCCTCGATGCCATGGAAACCGAGGCCGATCACACCATCGCCGAGACCGATTCGCGATCGGGCGACCCTGAAGAGCCTCGAGCCACATCCCCTGCACTAGAGCCCATGGCAGCCATCGCCGATCACCTCGACAAAGAGGAGCTGCTCTGGTCCGGCCGCCCCTACCTGTCAATCGGCGTCCGCTATGAACTCACCACCCAGCGCGTTCGCCTCATCCGCGGGCTGCTGGGACGCAGTTACCACGAGATCGAACTGGTGCGCGTGCGCGACACTTCGGTGAACCAGCATCTGGGCGAAAGGGCACTGAATGTGGGCGATGTAACGATAACCAGCAACGATCCCAGCCATCCTGAATTTACGCTTAACAACGTCAAAGATCCGATGGCGGTGCGGGAGATGATCCGTCAGGCCACGATGAAGGAAAAGGAGCGGCGCGGCCTCCATTTCCGCGAGGAGATGTAGCCGTGACCTCCGTAACAGAAACAGAACGAACCCCATCCCAGGAAGAGGAATTGCCGGTCGCAAAAACTCCTCTCTTCGAACTGGCACGTCAGGCCGGCGAACTGGCGCTGACAATGCAGCAGGGTGGCCTGCGTTCTATCCATGCCAAGTCAACCCCCAATGACCTGGTCACCGAGGCCGATCTGGCCTGCGAGACCCTGATTCGCGACCGGCTGGCCGCCCTGACACCCAACTTCGGTTTCTGGGGCGAAGAAAGCGATGAACGGCCCCACGACGACTACTACTGGCTGGTGGATCCGATTGACGGCACCATCAACTTTGCCGCTGGCCTGCCCTGGTTCGGCATCAACATCGCTCTCATCCACCGTAATATGACCATCTTCGGCCTCTCGCTCATCCTGCCGCAGTTCGAGCTCTTCTGGGCGCAGGTCGGCCAGGGTACCTATCTGCGGCGCCGCAGCGGCGAGCAGCAGCGCTTGCAGGTCAGCCGGGCATCCACACTGGCGGACGCGCTGCTGACGACCGGCTTTCCCTACCACCGAGCCGTGAACGAGGACAACAACGCAGCCGAATTCGCACGCATCATGCCGGTCTGTCGCGGCGTCCGCCGCATGGGCGCCTCCTCCGCCGACCTGGCCTATGTGGCCTCCGGCGCATTCTCAGCCTACTGGGAAGGATGGATCAAGCCCTGGGATGTCGCCGCCGGCGTCCTCCTTGTGCGCGAGGCCGGCGGTCTTGTCACCAACTACCAGGGCGCACCTTTCGGTCTGGACGACCACTGCCTCATCGCCAGCAACGGTCAGCCGGGCGTCCACGAGACGCTGTTGTGCGCCATACAAGAGGCCCGATCTGAGAAGTTCGATCAGGACCGTCGGAAAGGCTAGGACAGATGGATAAGAAATCAGTAAAAGAGCAGTTCGGTGCTCATGCCCGGACATACATAACCAGCCGGCCCCACGCCAAGGGCGCCAGCCTGCAACGGCTTGTTGAGTTGGTCGAACCGCAGCCGGACTGGCAGGCGCTGGACATCGCCACCGCCGCCGGCCACACTGCCTTCGCCTTTGCCCCCCACGTCGCCCACGTGCACGCCACCGACATCACACCGCAGATGCTGACCGTCGCCCGCGAGCAGGTTGCAGCGCGCGGCGTCGACAACGTGACCGTCGAGCACGCCGACGCCGAAAACCTGCCCTATGTGGACAACCGTTTCGATCTGCTCACTTGCCGCATCGCACCCCATCACTTCCCCGACGTCGACGCCTTCCTGCGCGAATCGGTGCGCGTGCTGCGTCCTGGTGGCATCCTGGCGGTCGTGGACAACGTCGTGCCTGAAGGCGTAGCCGGCGATTATGTCAACGCCTTCGAAAAACTGCGCGATCCCAGCCATGGGCGCTGCCTCAGTGTGGAGGAGTGGCTGGCGGGTTACACGCAGGCCGGCCTCGAACTGACCCAGCATGAGATCCTCGAAAAGCAGATGGTCTTCGAAGACTGGGCCGCCCGCCACGACCCTGCGATGCAGTCCTACCTGCGAGCGCTGCTATGGCACGGCCCGCCGCAGACGCACGAGTTTCTCCATCCCCGTAGCGAAAACAGTAAGACGCTCTTTCACCTGCGCGAAGGTCTGTTCATCGGGCGAAAACATCACTAGACCGCGGCAACCCTACAAACGCCCTTTCTTTGCCCATTCCCCTGATATGCAGTAGGCTTACAGGAACCAATCAGGCAATCATGGCTGTCCGTGTCGTTGGGCCGCAGGCACTCCCGCTTCGCGCACATCCTCAATGTTGAAGTAAACTCCCGATCCGAAGGAAACTACATGACGAAAATACGCTTTGGCACCGATGGCTGGCGCGGACGCATGGCCGAAGACTACACCTTTGCCAATGTGCGCCGCTGTGCCCAAGGCTTTGCCAACTGGCTCATAGACGAGGGCTATGCTTCCCAAACCGTCGTTGTCGGCCACGACCAGCGCTTTCAGGGCGAACACTTCGCCGCCGCAGTGGCCGAGGTATTGGCCGCCAACGGCCTGCAGGTCCTGCTGATCGAAGGCGCCGCGCCGACACCGGTGATCAGCTTCGCTGCCGTCAATAACAACGCCGCCGGCGCCGTAAACATCACCGCCAGCCACAATCCGCCCGAGGATAACGGCTTCAAAGTGCGCGACGCCAGCGGCGGCGCGGTGCCGCCCGATGGACTGGCCGCCATCGAAGCCCGCATTCCCAGCTCGGACGGGGTAAAGAGCATCTCTCTCGACGCTGCCCTCGCCGCCGGCAAAGTGCGGCGTCATCAGCCGCAGGCCGCCTATCTGGCCCACCTGTCCAGCCTGATTGATGTCACGCGCATCCGTGACGCCGGCCTTAAAATCGTTGTCGACGGCATGTGGGGCAACGGTGCCGGCTGGCTGACAGAAATCCTTGGCGGCGGCGAAACCGAAGTCATTGAAATCCACGCCCACCGCAACCCGATCTTTCCTGAAATGGACCGCCCCGAGCCGATCCCCCCCAATGTCGACGCCGGCCTGGCCGTCGCCCGCTCCGTGGAGGCCGACTGCATCTGTATCCTCGACGGTGACGCCGACCGCTGCGGCTTCGGCGACGAGAACGGCCAGTTCGTCGACCAGCTGCGCGTCTACGGGCTGCTCGCCTACTATCTGCTCGAGGTGCGCGGCGAACGCGGTCCGATTGTCAAAACCCTCAGCACCACCTCGATGCTGGATAAGCTGTGCGCGGCCTACGACGTGCCCGTTGTGGAGACGGGCGTCGGATTCAAATTCGTGGCGCCGGCGATGCAGGAACACGATGCCCTGATCGGCGGTGAGGAGAGCGGCGGCTACGCCTTCCGCGGCCATGTGCCCGAGCGCGACGGCATCCTCTCCAATCTCTGCCTGCTCGACCTGATGGTGCGTACAGGCAAGAAGCCGACCGAGCTGCTTCAGCTCCTCTTCGAGAAGGTCGGCGAGCACTTCTACGACCGGGTCGACATCCGCCTCACCGGCGCCGACATGAAGGCCGCAGCCCAGCAAAGACTCGATGATGTCGATATCAGCGGGCTGAAGCTGGGCGGCATCGCCGTCACCGACCGCATCACCGTCGATGGCTACAAGTTCCCGATGGAAGATGGCGGCTGGCTATTGGTGCGCTTTTCCGGCACCGAGCCCCTGATCCGCATCTACACCGAGACAACCCGCAAAGAGCAGGTGGCCGCGATCCTTGCCGATGGCCAAAAGCTGGTGGGGCTGTAGGCGAAAACCTGCGCAGATGACGGAGTTCAACCTCCAATCCCCTTTAATGACAATAAGTCAATCTGACCTCTAATAGGCTTTTATGCACTGATAATATGTGATAAAATTAACAAATAGCGTATGCCAGAAAAAGTCATGTTCGTCTGCCTTCAAAGGAACCGCAAAACCGGATGCGCTGCTATGTCGCCATTTGAGCGCACATGACCGTTCCGACGCTGGTTGACAGCCACTGCCATCTGGACCTGGAGCAGTTCGATGCGGACCGGGCCGCCGTGCTGGAGCGCGCACAAGCGCGCGGTGTGAGCATGATCGTCAACCCCGGTATCGATCTGCTCCACTGCCGCCAGGCAATCGATCTGGCCGACCGGCATCCGCAGGTTTACGCTGCCGTGGGAATCCACCCCAACAGCAGCGCCGATTTCAGCGAACTGACGCTGGACCAGTTGCGAGGGATGGTCGATCATCCCAAGGTTGTCGCTATCGGAGAAATCGGCCTGGACTACCATTGGGGGACCGTCTCCCGCCAGCAGCAGGCGCAGGCATTTCGAGCGCAGCTGGAACTGGCCGCCGAGCTGGGCCTGCCAGTCATCATCCATAACCGGGAGGCGTCGACCGACTTGGCGGGCATCCTCCAAGAGTGGGCTTCCAGCGCACAGACGCGCAATTCCCCACTGGCAGAGAAGACCTTTTGGGGCGTACTGCACGCATTCTCCGGTGACGCAGAACTGGCGCAAGCGGCCCACCGTTGGAACTTCGCCATCGGCTTAGGCGGTCCGGTTACATTCAGGAACGCACGGGCATTGCACCAACTGGTGCCGCACCTGGAGCTCGACCGCCTCATGCTCGAAACCGACGCGCCCTGGCTGACGCCGCATCCCTTTCGAGGTAAACGCAACGAACCCGCGTATGTAGCTCTGGTGGCCGGGAAGCTCGCCGAGTTCCTGGCTGTGCCCGTTGAGGAGATAGCGGCCCGCACGACCGCTGTCGCCCTCTCGATGTTTCAACCGCTGGCTGGTACCATCAGACCGGAGACAGTTGCGGTCGCTGCCGGCCGTCTGTTGTAATCCGTCGCTCTATGGCTCTGTGACATTTCTCATATGGTTGACCAGGCCCAGATCGAACAACTCACCGATACGGAAGCGAGACCCTTGGCGCAGGAAAGGCCGCAGATGAGGCCGCGCCCAAGCGCCCTCGATGCGATCGAAGAGATCCCGTACGGATATTTCCGGCGCATGCTATTGGCGCCGCAGGATGCGTCGACGCTGCTTGCGCCGGTGCGCGGGGGGCTTGCCCAGGTCGAAGAGAAGATGAAGAGCGTTGACGTCGATGTGTTCGCGCCCCTGGCCAACGCCTTTCTTGAACTGATCGGCCAGGGCGGGAAACGGTTGCGGCCTGCCCTGGCGCTGCTGACCGCAGGGCTCCAGGACGCCCAACCGGAGCGCAACAACTCACACCCCCATGTGGACGGAACGCCGGCGCTCACGGGTGAGGACCGCCAACCGCAAACCCTCATCGCCTTGGCCGCGGCTGTAGAGATGCTGCACACCGCCACGCTCGTCCACGACGATGTCATCGACGGCGCGCTCTTGCGTCGTGACGCGCCCACGCTCAACGCCTCCTGGAGCGCGGGCGCCACAGTTCTCGCCGGCGACTATATGTTTGCCCGCTCCGCCCAGTTCGCCGCCGAAACCGGCAACGTACGCGTCATCACCATCTTCAGTAATACCCTGCGCGTGATCGTCGACGGCGAAATGCGCCAGCTCTCCGACCGCAACGACTTTCGTCAGGACCGCCAGGCCTACTACCAGCGCATTTATGCCAAGACGGCCAGTCTCTACAGCGCCGCCACCGAAGCTGCCGCCGTCCTGGTCGGCTTGCCGCCGGACCGGGTCGAGGCGCTGAAATCCTTCGGCTACCAGTTCGGAATGGCCTTCCAGATCGTGGATGACATCCTCGACTTTGTCGGCACCGACGCTACCCTGGGCAAGCCTGTTGGCAGTGACCTGCGCCAGGGAACCCTGACGTTGCCGTTCCTCTACTATCTGCGCGAACTGCCCCAGCCGCAAAAAGTGGTGTCCCGGCTGCTCCAGGCCAGGGAGCGCGCCGATGCCGGCAACCCCGACATCCTGTCCACAACCGTGCAGGAGATCGTTCAGGCCGTGCGCGCCAGCGGCGCCATCGAAGCCTCCCGTCAGGAAGCCCTCGGCTTTCTCGATCACGCGGTTCACGACTTGGCTCCTTTCAATGACAACCTCTGCCTGCGATCGCTTTTGGGCCTCTGCGCCTTTGTCGTGCAGCGCACCAGCTGAATCGAGACCGCCAGCGGTCGCAGATCAGCACATTTCCCTGCACTGTGCCCGACAACCAGCCTCCATCCATCTGCCAACGTGATGCTTCAACGACTTCGCGGCCGGGCAGGGCCTCAAAGAGGCGAGACCCTCCAGCAAACGGACAGAAGACCGCCGCCGACCGATCTGGTGATCGTGATCATCTCCTGGAACGTCTGGGACCATCTGCGCGCCTGCCTTACCTCGATCGAACAGCAGAGCACGCCGATAGACGAAGGACGCCCCGATAAAGCAGAGCGCAAGACCGTCTCCCGCTCCTCGACAGCAGTGCGCCGCTTCGGGCCGAACAACGAGGCCACCATCCAGGTCGTGGTGCTCGACAACGCCAGCGAAGACGCCACGCCGTCTCTCCTGCCAAACCGCTTCCCCTGGGTGCAGACCATCTTCAGCGACGAAAACCTGGGTTTCACCGGCGGCAACAACCGGGCGCTCGAAGCGATGGGGATTCACCCCTTGCCGACCCAGGAAGAAGAAAGGGAAGCCTCTGGTCAGATCGAAGCAGAGGGCCCGGCCGCACCAATTCGGACATCTGACAACAATTCAGTAACGAACCCGTCCCCGCGTCCCGCCGCCAAGGCCCGTTTCATCTACTTCCTCAACCCGGACACCGAACTCCTGCCCGGCAGCCTGTGGGCCCTCTACAACGGCATCAACGAAGACGAGACCATCGGCGCGATCGGACCCCAGCTGCGCTACACCGACGGCGCACTTCAAAGTAGCCGCCGCCGCTTCCCCGGCCGCCTCACCGGCTTTTTCGAGAGCACCTGGCTGGAGCAGATGTGGCCCCGCAACCCGTGGACTCGCAGCTACCACCTCGCCGACTGGCCGGCCGACGCCCGCCAGGACGTAGACTGGCTGGTCGGCGCTGCCCTCCTGGTGCGGGGCGAGGTGCTGTCCGCGCTCGGCGGCTTTGATCCTCAGTTCTTCATGTACAGCGAAGAGACCGACCTCTGCCGCCGCATCAGGCGCGCCGGCTGGCGCGTTGTCTACGACCCAGGCGCCATCGTCATCCACGCCGAGGGCCGCAGCAGCGGCCAGGTCAGCGTCAGGCGCCATAACCTCTTCAATCGCAGCAAAATACGTTACATGCGCAAGTGGCACGGCCCCGTGTGGGCAGCCCTCCTACGGCGCTATCTGCTACTCGAATTTCGCCTGCAGATCGTAAGCGAATCCTTCAAAGCAGTCCTGGGCCACAAACGCGCGCTGCGCCGCGAACGCGTCGCCGCCTACCGCGACGTCCTGAAGAGCGGACTGGAGTAGGGATCTTCCCCTCCTCCCCAATCTTTCTATCTCCCCATCTCTTCGTGTAAGATGCTGCTGAACGCTCTGCCTCTTCAGTCTGGCGGCGCAACCTACCAGGAGAAACTTCAGTGGCCCGATTCCAAACCAAGCCGATCAGCGGCGCCCGCGACTTCCTGCCCCTCGACGTGCTGCGCCGCCAATACGTCATCGATGTGATCGAACGCGTCTACCAGAGCTACGGTTTCGAACCGCTCGACACACCGGTGATGGAACGCCTGGATACCCTGCTCGGCAAATACGGCGAAGAGGGCGATCAGCTCATCTTCCGCGTCGCCAAGCGCGGCGCCAAACTGCAACGAGCGCTCGCCGACTCCCCAACCCAAGACGAAATCGCCGACGCCGGTCTGCGCTACGACCTGACCGTGCCGCTCGCCCGCATCGTCGCCGAGTACAGCAACCAGCTCCCCCGCTACTTCAAGCGCTACCACATCGCGCCCGTCTACCGCGCTGACCGCCCTGCCAAGGGGCGCTTTCGCGAATTCTATCAGTGCGACCTGGACGTAGTCGGCTCCTCCAGCCAGCTGGTCGAAGCTGAAGTCCTCAACGCCGGTGCCCAGGTCCTGCAGGAGCTCGGCTTCCGCGGGCGCGATGAGTCCGGCTTTCTCCTACGCCTGAACCACCGCGGCGTGCTGCGCGGCCTGATGGAGATTACGGGCGTGCCCGCGGGTTTGGAATCGGACGCGCTGGTCGCCGTCGACAAGCTGGACAAGATCGGCCTCGAAGGCGTGGACAAGGAGTTGCGCTCACGCGGGATCGATCAGTCCGCCTCAACCGCTCTGCTGGACCTGATGGCCACTGCACCGGAAGATACGGACGCGGCGCTCTGCTGGCTGGAAGAGAAGCTGGCAACTTCTGATAACGGCGAACAGGCGTTGGCCGAACTGAAACATGTAGTGACGCTGACGCACACCGGCCCGGCCGGCGACCACATCCGCATCGACCCATACTTGGCGCGCGGCCTGAGCTACTACACCGGCCCAATCTACGAAATCGAGTTCCCCACCCTGAGCGGTTCCGGCGGCGCCGGCGGACGCTACGACGACCTGATCGGCATGTTCAGCAACCGCTCGATCCCTGCTTGCGGCTTCAGCCTCGGCCTGGAGCGCATCCTGCTCATCATGGAAGAGCGCGGCCTCTTCCCGCAAAAACTGGCCGGACAACCTCAGATCCTGATCACCAATTTCGACCGTGAGACGTTGGCGGCGAACGTGGAGTTGGCAAACGCGCTACGGCAGGCTGGTCTGCGCGTCGATCACTACCCGGACCCGGACAACCTGGGCCGCCAGTTCAGATACGCCGAAGAACGCAACATTCCGGTTGCCCTTCTCTTAGGCGGAAACGAGTTGGCGGCCGGTACAGTCACCGTCAAAGACCTGATCAACGGCGAGCAGGAGTCGGTGGCGCAAGCAGATGTGGCCGACCGCCTGCGTGTTTGACTTCAATAAGGTCCGCATCGAATTCAGCAGATTGTCCCATTTCGTAACGATTGCGCTATAATCACGCAACCGCCACTCAAATTTCAGACCTCATCCTTTCCGGACCTGCCGTTGTATATATCCATACATTTCCTTGAGGAGGAACCCATGACGCAATCAGTTTTGAGCCGACGTCAATTCTTGCAACTGTCAGCCGGCGTGACTGCCACCTCGTTCCTGGCGGCCTGTGTAGCCCCGGCCGCGCCCGCTGCCGATACCGGTGACGCAGCCATGGACACAACGACCATCGACATCTGGGCCTATCCCCGTACGGAAAATGATGGCGACATCGTCTATGCCCCTCTGAACGAAGGCTTCCATGCTGCCCATCCTGACATCATGGCGCAGGTCGAAGTACAGCCCTGGGGTGGGCGTCGTGAGAAACTCTATGCCGCCGCCGCAGCCGGCGAGGCGCCCGATATCTGGGATGCCACTACCGATACCGTGCCGGCCTATATCACCAAAGGCGTGATCCTTGGTCTCGATGATCTTCTGTCCGCCGACGTTCTGGCCGACTATACCGGCGCTGAAGTCGATGCGGCCAGCATGGACGGTGTCCTCTACATGCCGTTGTTCGAAGCCGAAGTCAACGGCATCGCCTACAACGGCGGCCTGCTTTCAGAACTGGGCTATGACCCGGCCACCGCGGCATTCGGGACCTGGGACGAGCTCTATGCCCTGGCTGAAAAAGCCGCAGAAAACAACTGGTATCTGGAAAACCTCAGTACCTTCAACTGGGGTGAATTCCTGGTTACCGTGCACGAAGCAGGCGGGCAGGTCTACGCCGACGATCGCACCACCTCCAATTTCCTGGAGCAGCCCGTCATTGATGCCCTGACCCGCTGGGTCACTGAATATGACAATGGCTGGGTCCCCCTGGAATACGCCATCGGCAGCGTCGATGAACAGGGCGGCCTTCCCGATTATTGGGGTTCATTGGAACAGGTGACAGGACGCAGGGAAGATGCAGCCTGCGTTCAAGACGTTGAAGCAAACCCGGATCTGGAGTTCGTGATCGGCCACCCCCGCAGCAAGGACAGCTCAATTACCGCGGTTTCCGGCATCGTTTCGGGCCAGGGTTGGGCCATCACCAGTCAGAGCGACGCGGTCGACGCTGCCGTCACTTGGGTTACGTACATGCTTGCGCCCGAACAGGTCGGGACACGCGCCAACCTGGCAGGCACGACCCCTGTCGGCAACAAGGCCAAGGGAATCTGGAGTCCTGCCCCATGCACGGCCGAGTACGTGGACCGTTTCGGACCGCTGCTGTTTGCCGGTGTCGACACCAACACCCTCTGGCAGGAGAGTAAGGTTGTCGCCGGCCCGCAGTTCCAGGCCGCCATTCTAGGTCAGGCCACAGTCGAAGAAGCGTTGGAGACCATCAAGACTGAGATCGATGCGCTTCTGTTGGAACAATATGGATAACGGAGTCAACTCCGTCTAAGCAGTCCCAACTCAGATCGCAGAGTTGCGGAGAAGCGGGAAAGCCTCCCATCTCAGCAACTCTGCGGTTTTTTGTTCGGAATGGAGAAACTGATCATGGCCGTTGCGAGCCCATCCCAGCGCGCAACCTCCCAGTTCCTGAGACGGCTGCGGCGATCCCTGTCCTGGTATCCCTTTATCATCATTAACGCCGTTGTCTTCCTGGTCTTCAACCTGGTCCCTTGGATTTCGATGTTCCGGTACAGTGTCTTGAAGACAGATCTGCTCTCGACGCGTGAATTTGTCGGGATCGCACACTTCATCAACATGCTGACCGATGCCAAGCTCCACAAGGCCATGCTCAACACGGCCTGGTTTACGCTAATGTATATCCCCCTCCTGGTGGCAATTTCTCTGGGCGTTGCCGTGCTCGTAAACAGGCCGTTGCGGGGCATGAAAGCCTTCCGCGCCATCTACTTTCTTCCCAACATTACGTCGGTGGCGGTCCTTGCCCTGATCTTTCGCCGCTTCCTTTCGCCCCGCCCCGACGGCCCTCTTAACTTTCTGATCGGGCTTGTCGGCATCCCGCCCCAGAGATGGCTGATCGACGTATACCAGGCCATGCCCAGCATTGTCGGCATCAGTTTGTGGGAGGCGTTCGGTTACTTTATGGTCATCTGGCTTGCCGGGCTGCAGGCCATCCCCAATGAACTCTATGATGCCGCCAAAGTGGACGGCGCCAACGGATGGCGTCTTCATCGCTACGTCACCATACCACTTCTGCGCCCGACAGCCGCCTTTATCATCGTTATCGCCACCATCGGCGCATTGCAGGTCTTCGGTTCTATCTTCATTCTGACCGGCGGCGGGCCTGTAAACGCCACAACAACCGTGGTCTACCAGATCTACAATGAAGCCTTTAACTTCGGCCGCTTCGGTTACGCATCCGCCCTTTCAATACTCTTCTTCTTGATAATTCTGCTCATCGCACTGATTCAGTCCCGCTATCTGCGCTTTGGAGAAGACGTCTATTAGCTGACACGTAAGGAAAATCGCCGGTCACCGGGAATAGCCCTTGTTGGAAGAGACCGGCGCCCGTCTCTTTGTCTTGGAATGATCGTTTTGGAGCTCTTCAGATGTCTGTTTCCGAAACCAGCAGTACCTCAGTCGAAAAACCCAACCCGATTAGAGAGACGATCATCTACTTACTGATGGCCGCGGTGGCGATCACAACCGTTGGGCCGTTTCTTATCATGCTGTCGGTTTCTCTCACCCAGAACATTCGCTTTATCACCTTCCCAGTCGAACTGATCCCAACGCCGATGACCCTGGAGAACTTCCAGACACTCTTTGCCCGCACAGACGCACTGCGCTGGCTCTTCAACAGTGTCTATGTCGCCGTCATATCAACCCTGGGCGGAGTGATCACCTCGAGTATGGCCGGATTTGCCTTTGCCAGGGGCGATTTCTGGGGCAAGAACGTCATCTTTGTACTATTCTTGGGCATTCTGATCATGCCGGATACAGCCCTGATCGTGCCCCAGTTCGTCGTTCTCTCGCAGCTCGGGCTTGTGAACACCTATACAGCTCTGATCGGGCCCTGGTTTGCCTCCATTTTCGGCACCTTCCTGCTGCGCCAGGCCTATCTGAGCATCCCCCGCGACTATGACGATGCCGGAACCATCGATGGCGCCAATCTCTGGCAGAACTGGTGGCATGTGCTCATGCCGCAGGTCGTACCCACCATGGCAACGCTGGCTGTCCTCCGCTTCATGGGCAATTGGAACTCCTTTTTCTATCCCATGATCGTCACATCCAAATCCGATATGCGCACCCTGACCGTCGGCCTTGGCACTGTGGCGCGCTCCGGCGGCGACGCAGGACTGGACATGGCCGGCGCGGTGCTCGGCTTTCTCCCAACACTGATCGTCTTCATACTCATGCAGCGCTATATCATTCGCGGCATCTCACTTAGCGGCGTGAAAGGCTAAAGTATCCGAATGGCGCAACAACGCAAAATCCTCTACCTGCCCCCGGTTGGCCTCTCCGAAGACATTCTCTCCCCGGAGGCCGTCTCCATACTGGAGAGCTTGGGCACCGTGATCTGGAACAAGCTGGATCGCAACTACTCAAGCGATGAGCTGCTCGAGATGATTCCCGGCGCGTCAGTCGTGGTCACCTCCTGGGGGTCGCCCCTCATCACCGAAGAACACGTGGCCGCAGCCGCCGACCTGCAGATCGTCGGCCATGCCGCCGGCTCTGTCAAGACCCGCCTGGCCCCCGCCGGCCACGAGCGCGGCATCGTCCTCCTCAGCGCCGCCGACGTCATCGCCGAATCCGTCGCCGAATACACCCTCTGGGCCATGCTCAGCGGCCAGCGCAATCTCTGGCACTACGAACAAACCATGAAGGTCGAACGCGGCTGGAAACCCGCCCCCAACTGGCCCGGTCACTCCCTCTATTCCAAAAAAGTGGGGCTCGTCAGCGCCAGCATGGTCGGCCGCCGCGTCATCGGCCTGCTCAAACCCTTCAACTGCGACGTGTCGGTCTACGACCCTTATCTCAGCCAGGAAGACGCCCACCTGCTCGACGTACGCAGCGTCTCCCTGGAGGAAATCTTCGCCAACTCCGATATCATCACCGTGCACGCCCCCATCACCCCCGAAACCAGAAAGATGATCACCGGCGCCCATTTTCAGTCGATTCGCGACGGCGCACTCTTCGTACACACCGCCCGCTCCTGGGTTCTGGATCAGGATGCCTTGGTTGCCGAGCTGCAGAAGGACCGCTTCAACGCCTACATCGATGTCTTCGAGCCGGAACCCTTGTCCCCCGACCATCCCATCCGCGATCTCGACAATGTCTTCCTGTCCCCCCATGTGTCAGGCCACACGGTCGAGAACCGCATGCGCCTGGTCGAAGAGATCGTTCGCGATATCCAACGTTTCTACAACGACGAACCGCTGCGGCTGGTCGTACCGTATGAGAAACTGAAGATTATGGCCTGAGGCCGGAACGCAGTCACCGGAAAGTAGGGACAATGATGTTGCCCAAGCATGCCCAGGTGGTGATAATCGGCGCCGGAATCGCCGGCTGTAGCGTGGCCTACCACCTGACGAAACTCGGATGGCACGAGATCGTCGTCGTCGATCAGGGCCCTCTCTTCGAGACCGGCGGCTCCACTTCGCACGCGCCGGGCCTCGTCTTCCAGATCAACGCATCCAAAACCATGACCGAGTTCGCACGCCATAGCGTCGATCTCTGGACCCAAATGGTGCTCGATGGCGAACCGTGCACCCGCCAGGTCGGCAGCATGGAAGTCGCCTGGACGCCCGAGCGCCTCACCGACCTCAAACGCAAGCACGGCTACGGCCTCGCCTGGGGCGTGGAATGCCACCTGCTCACCCCCGACGAAGCACGCGCCCGCTTCCCACTCCTCTCCGACCGAATCCTCGGCGCGCTCTACGTCCCCTCCGACATCCAGACCAAGGCGACCCGGTCGGCGGAGGCAATGGCGCGCGCGGCCGAGCAAACCGGCGCCCAATTCTTCGGCGGCATCAAAGTGACCGGCTTCGCTACCGTCGCCGGGCGCATCGCCGCCGTGCAGACCACCCACGGTGACATCAACACAGACCTCGTCGTCGCTGCCACCGGCATCTGGGCGCCCAAAGTCGGCGGCATGGTAAACGTGCCGATCCCGCTCTCGCCGATGCAACACCTCTACGCCGTCACCGTCCCCCTGCCCGAACTGGCCGGCGCCACCGAGGAGATTTCGCTCCCCTTCCTGCGCAATCAGGACAAGGCAATGTACTTCCGGCAGGAAGGCGAAAGCATCGGTATCGGCTCCTACCTGCACGAACCACTCCTGGTGGACGCCAACGACCTCCCCGACCGCGCCATGGACGGATTGCCGCCCGCAGAAATGCCTTTCCCCCCGGCCCACTTCGAGGCCGCCCTGACCGCAACCGCTGAACTGATGCCCAGCCTCAAAGACGTGGAGCTGACGCGCAGACTCAACGGCATCTTCTCATTCACCAACGACGGCTTCCCCGTCCTCGGCGAATCGCCCCAACTGCCCGGCTTCTGGTCCGCCCAGGCCGTCTGGATCACACACGCCGGCG
>JAPPKG010000388.1:0-15046 GCA_026914085.1 Caldilineaceae bacterium
TCCACCCCCAAACCATGCTGTTAAAAACCCCTATCTATTCTAATCTTTTTTTTTTTTATTTTTTATTTTTTTTTTTTTTTTGGGGGGGGGGGGCCTTTTTGGCCCCCCCTTTGGGGGGGGGCCCCCCCCCCGCAACGCCCCCCCTAAACCTCCCGCCGCAGCGACTGTGTGCCAATTTGACCTTGACGACCCGCTGCGACCGGACTTCCCCCCACCCCCCGTCGTGGCTCGTTCCGACGCATGAACCAGCGCAGGCAACGCAACGCCCTGCCAGGCCCAACACACACCGCGCCAAATCCCCGTAGGGGCACGCCTCGTAGGTGCCCAGGCTCGCGCCAATGCCCGTAGGGGCACCCCTTGTGGGTGCCCAGGCCTGCCCTTCGCCCTCTTCAAAGCCCGGAGACAATTTCAGCCGCCGTTTCCATGAATTCCACCTGCCATACTGTTTCCATCCTCAATGCGGACCGAACCCCGAGATTCCAGCGCAAATGCACCAAAATCAGTGATATAATAGCCTTGTACGTGCGCCGTCTAACGGCACAGCATCTTGCTCACAAAGTGAGTGCGTGAATCTGAAATCAAGCGAATACCATTCCAGGACTGGCAACTGCCCAGTACCCAACCAGGACAGCGAGGAAACGTGTGCGAAATCAAGCGCAAAGTCTGGGATAAGGATTACTGCCCGCTATTGCCCGACCTTACCCGACCCTGATGGTCCAAACACGACGCCACGCCCAGCACCCAGCCGCCAGCTGATAGGCATGAGTCTGTTGAAATCGACTGTCGTAGAAAGGTGGCCAGAACCGGGATCTGACGCCAGAACCGGAGAAACTGATGCAAAAGCGTAAAGACAGAAGGAGCCGAAAAAAAAATCGCCCGCTTTTGCCCGACTTTTCCGCTATTTCCGCCATTTCCGCCATTCCCGCCAAAACACGTCCCGCCAAATGTACATTCGCACAACTCTCGTACAACGCACGCAAACAGTTGAACGGTCCTGCCAGCACCGGCGAGAGCTCCCATCACAGCCCATCACCCAATTCACAACAACTGCAGTTCAGACAACACCCAAACTCTCGTCCAACGCTCGCAAACGCTCGTAAACTCTCGCAAACGCTCGTCCAACACACAGATGAGAAATCCTGTGCAACACCTTCAAGACATACAATCCACAATGAATGAAATGCCCACATCAGCCCCCAAGGCATCTGCAACAAATCTGAATTCCGTCTCCTCCTCCAATGCTGGACTGCTCCTGCCTTCCACGCTCGGCCGCGAGAGCATCAAGTACGCGCACCACTGGCCATTGGACGAGGACGACCGTCGCCCGGGTCATGGCCATCCACAGCACAACCGGGCTGTCTCGTACCGCTCGGCTCCCAACGCCTACCCAGAAGGAAAAGTACCCGATTCAGTGTCTCTGCCGATCGTAGGCGAGCCGGCTGGAAGACTGCCGATCTCCTGAAAGCTCACTCCCGATCAGATGCCTATGCCCTGGCCAAAAGGTAGCTTCCCCACTTTAGATTCAGCGTTTCTGTGGTACAATTCTCCTGTTGTTCGCGTCCAGATCCCTGCAGGAGTCTGGCCGTAATGTCGCGGCAATCTGTAGAAAATCGCCAACTATTGCTTGCCTTTTCAGCATCCAGAGGGCGTCAGCGGGAGCCGAATCCCGCAACGTATGGGATAACACCCGATTGACTTGCCTGGATCCGGAGCAACGTGCCGCCACTCCGGCCCTTAAGGTAGCCCGAGTTCCTTTCAGAAGCGTTGAGAAAATAATGAGTTCGGAACCGAAAGAGAAAGAAGAAAAGCAGACTGTGGAAGAACCGGCCGTCGAAGACCCGGCGGCAGACTCCGTGAGCGAGCCCACATCTGACGAAACGGAAGTCGAGACCGAGCCCGTTGTGGCCGAAAACAATAACGCGCCCGGAGACGACGCTGAGGCCAAGGACACAAAAGAGCCCTCGCTGAGCGATGTCGCCGATGATCTACCCGTCCTGCCCTTGCGCGGCATCGTCGTCTATCCCATGATGTGGCTTCCTCTCACCATCGGCCAGGAGCGCAGCATCAAACTGGTTGAGGAATCGCTGCCTCAAAACCGCATCATTGCCCTCGTGACCAGCCGCGACGAAGCGGTCGAGGAGCCTGCCCCCGATCAGATCTATGAGATCGGCACCGCCGCGCAGGTCCACCGCGTACTGAAAGCCCCCGACGGCACAATCCGTCTGGCCGTCCAGGGCCTTGAGCGCATCCGCCTCAAGGATTACATCCAGGAAAAACCCTATCTGCGTGCCCGCGTCGAGGTGCTGCCCGAATCCTTGGAAGAGGGACTGGAACTCGACGGCACGGCCCGCGCCGTCCAGGACCTCTTCCGGCGCCTGGTCGAGCTCGACGGTCAGATGCCCGATGAACTGGCCGTCATGGCAGCCAACGTCGAAAACGCCCGCCAGCTCGCCTACCTCGTCGCCAGCAGCATGCGCCTCGAAATGAACGACGCCCAGGAACTCCTCGAGATCGACAGCGTCCAGGAAAAGCTGCTCCGCCTGACCCAGCTGCTGCACAATGAAGTCGACGTCACGGAGCTGGGAAACAAAATTCAGTCCCAGGCCCAGGGCGAGATGGAAAAAATGCAGAAGGACTTCTTCCTGCGCGAGCAGATGAAGGCTATCCAGAAGGAGCTGGGCGAAGAAGACGAGCAGGAAGCCGACATTCGCGAACTCGAGGAGCGCATTGAAGCCGCTGGCATGCCCGAGGAAGCACACAAAGAGTCGCTGCGCGAACTGAACCGAATGCGCCGCATGCCGATTCAAGCCGCCGAGTACAGTGTCATCAAGACCTATCTCGACCTCATGGTCTCTCTGCCCTGGCAGAAGACCACCGAGGACAACCTCGACATTACCCACGCCCGCGAAGTTCTTGAAGAGGACCACTACGGCCTCGAAGAAATCAAAGACCGCATCGTCGAGTATCTGGCCGTCCGTAAACTGCGCGCAGCCCGCAAGGCCCAGCGTGAGGACGACGAGGTAGAGGACGCTCGCGACAAGATTCGCCGCGAACGCGAGGGCGTTCTGCTCTGCTTTGTCGGCCCGCCCGGCGTCGGCAAGACCAGTCTGGGCATCAGCATCGCACGCGCCATGGGCCGCAAATTCATGCGCCTCGCACTGGGCGGCGTTCGCGACGAAGCCGAAATTCGCGGCTTTCGCCGCACCTACATCGGCTCCATGCCCGGCCGCATCATCCAGAGCCTCCGCCGCGTCGAAACAAAGAACCCCGTCTTCATGCTCGACGAAGTCGACAAACTGGGTCGCGACTTTCGCGGCGACCCCACCAGTGCCCTCCTGGAGGTCCTCGACCCCGAACAAAACCGGGAATTCCGCGACCACTACCTGGACGTGCCCTTCGACCTCAGCGAGGTCATGTTCATCACCACTGCCAACGTTCTTGACACAATCCCGGGCCCCCTGCGCGATCGCATGGAGATCATCCAGCTCAGTAGCTACACCGAGCACGAGAAGGTCAAGATCGCTCAGCAATACCTTGTGGCGCGACAGATCAGGGAAAACGGTCTTCGCGAAGGCGAGATCGTCTTTGACGACGACGCCCTACGAAAAATCGTCCATGACTACACGCGCGAGGCCGGCGTCCGCAACCTCGAGCGCGAGATCGGTAAAATCTGCCGCAAAGTCGCCGCCAACATCGCCGCCATGCAACCCTACTGGGTCCAGCCGCCGCTTCCATTGGGTCTTGACGATAGCCAGCCGCAGCAAGGCTACCTGGAGGATCAGGCTGTAAACGGAGAGGGCCATTCGGCCAACGGCCAGTCCGGAGTCGCCAAAGACGCCGCCGCCCCCCTTCCCCAGCTTACTGCCGTGGCCGAAGCACCCTTCTCTCCCGTCCACATCAAGCCCGACTCACTCGTCGAGTACCTGGGCAAGCGCCGCTTCCAGCGCGAGGAGATCGCCGACCGCACCAGCATGCCTGGCGTGGCAGTCGGACTGTCCTGGACCATGACCGGCGGCGAAATCCTCTTCTTCGAGGCCACCAAAATGCCCGGCAAGAAAGGCTTCGTACTCACAGGGCAGCTGGGCGAAGTGATGAAGGAGAGCGCACAAGCTGCCTTGAGCTACGTGCGCAGCCGCGCCCCCGAACTCAATATCCCACCGGACTTCTTTGAAGAAATCGATCTCCATCTGCACATTCCCGAAGGCGCGCTCCCCAAGGACGGCCCCAGTGCCGGCGTTACCATGGTCACCGCTATCGCCAGCCTCCTTACCGGCAGACCCGTCGACCCCGACATTGGCATGACCGGAGAAGTCACGCTGCGCGGCAAAGTGCTTCGCATCGGCGGGCTGAAGGAAAAAGTCTTGGCCGCAGCGCGTGCCGGGCTGAATACCATCATCATGCCTGCCGCCAATGAGGCCGACTTGGAGGATCTTCCGGACAACGTGCGCGAACTGATGAAATTCATCCCGGTGGACACGGTTGACGAGGTACTGGATACGGCGCTCCTGGATCTGCCGGCAGTGCCCGAGACCCCAACTTCCACCGATGCGCCGGACCCGCGCCGGCAACAGCCTGCCGACGAAGAAGCCGAAGACGCGCCGCAACAGATCGAGTACGCATCGCAGGCCGGATGATCAGTCTCGGCATGTGAAACATTAATGACAGAGAATGACCAATGAGTAGAAGAAGAAGGACAAGAGCCGGCGGCCAGTCGGCCAGACAATCGAAATCCAATGAAGGGACCAACCAGGCAACAGGCAGACATGACGCACGCGCCCAGACGCAAGGACGGCAGGGCGGCGGCAGATTGCGCTGGTTCAAAGCCGACCTCCACACGCATACTCCGGCCTCGAACGACTACGAAGAGCCCGGCATCACATATCTGCAATGGTTGACCACCGCCCGCGAACGAGGGCTCGATATCGTCGCCATCACCGACCACAACACCGTTGCCGGCGTGGCGGCAATCCGCCGCGAGATTGAGTGGCTCACTCGCCTGAAAGAGGAAAACCGGCTCACGACTGAAGAACGCAGTAATCTCGAGCAGTGGCTTCAACTAGCCAACGAAATCGTTATACTGCCCGGCTTTGAATTTACCGCTACATTTGGCTTCCACATCCTCGCAATCTATCCTCCCGAAACCTCGGTCCGAAAACTGGAGCACACGCTTTTGCGCCTGAACGTCCCCGAAGATAGGCTGCTCGTCGGCTCCACCGAGACAGGCGCCAGCACCGACGTCACCTCGGCCTACGAAACAATCGTCGACTCCGGCGGTATCGCCATCGCCGCTCACGCCAATAGCACCAACGGCGTCGCCATGCGCAACTTCCCCTTTGGCGGCCAGACCAAGATCGCGTATACCCAGGACCACAACTTGAGCGCCCTGGAAGTAACCGATCTGGAAAGCCGCAGCCGCAGAGCTACCGCCCGCTTCTTCAACGGCTCCAAGACCGAATACCCCCGTAAGATGCACTGCATCCAGGGCAGCGACGCCCACCGCCTGAACAACGACCCCCGCAACAGCCGGCGCCTCGGCCTCGGCGAGCGCGCTACCGAGCTCCTTCTGCCCGAACCCACCTTCGACGCCATCAGAGAGCTCTTCGCCAGCCGCTTCTTCGACCGCACGCGCCCCTTTCGCGCTCCCGAAAAAGAGGTCGATCATCTGGCTGCCGCCCGCGCCGAAGGCCCCAATCAGACCCAGAGCTTTCACGAATCCGCCAACAAAAAAGGCGGAAGGCAGACCGTCGTCCTCGCCGACCTCTGCGCCTTCGCCAACACCGACGGCGGCACCATATTTGTCGGAGCCAGTGCCCGCAAAGGCCGCGTGAAAGGACTCGCGGCCTCTAAGCAGGTGCAGAACGAGCTGCAGCAGGCGATCACGGAACGGCTGTCGCCCCCTCTTGAGGCCCGCTTCGAGATTCTGAACAATGGCGGCGGAGACGTACTCCGCATCGGCGTTGACGCCGGCGATTCCAAGCCCTACTGCCTCGACGGCTCCAAGTTCTACGTCCGCAATGACGCCGAAACAAGCATGGCCCTGCGCGATGAGATCGTCGCACTGGTCCTCGAAAGCGTTGGACTCAGTTCCGACCTCGTCGCCAACGGCGACACGGACGAGGCCCCGGTCGCGGCCGGACCTGAAGGATCGGGTAGGTCGGACGGCAGCAGCGCAAGAAGCCCCCAGAGCCCGGGCGGTCGTGCCAAACAGACATCAGCAGGGGCGGATGACCCTTTCTATCTTCCCCAGGATGGCGTTGAAATCGTTGACAGCGAAACGCGCGGCGACACGACCTACTACGTTGTGCGCAACATGCGCAACCACCGCAGCGTAGGCAACGTTACCCGCAAGGGCGCACGTAAGCTCTGGAACTACGCCATCGCCCAGTACGAAGACAGCCCGGTCAAGGCCGGTCAGATCCGTTGGAAAGAGAATGTCGGTTACATCCGTTCCGGCAAGAGGGCCGGCAAGAAGAGATTCGATCTGGCCCTGCGCGAGGGTTCAGAACTGCGCGTCTTCTACGGCGTCACCAGCGAGGGCATGGAAGGCGCATGGGCCCAGTTCGTCGACGAGACCGACTGAACGCTGTTTCGACGCCCTTCCTGTTTGGTCAAGCGCCGCCTGTCACACATAGATGACCGCCACCACCGACAGAACCCACAGGACCACGGCCGCAAACAGCGGACGGTCTGCAAACAGCAGGTCGTCCGGCGCCCCGCCGCGTTGCTCAACGTGAATCAGATAGAGATAGCGAAATACGACGAAGACGATCAGCGGCACCGTCAGCATCATGCGTGATGGGTCCGCCAGGGCGGTTTCAGCCTCAAAACTGTAAAATGTGTAGCTGATCAGGCCGCTCGTCGTCACGATGCCGATGATCTGGTCCAGAAAAGGCAGGTTATACTGCTTCAGGCTCGATCGGTGCCCGGAAGCAGCCTCCCTCAGCAGGACGATTTCGTGCCGGCGTTTGCCAAACGCGATCAATAGCGCCAGAAGGCTGACGCAAATGTAAAGCCAGGGGCTGAAGGCGCTTACTTCGACCGCTACCGCACCGGCCGCGACCCGCAGGACAAAAAAGACCGCAATCATCATCACGTCAATGATCACGAGGTTCTTGAGATAAACACAGTAGGCAGCATTCAGGACTACGTAGACCGCCAGCGTCAACCCGACGTTGAAACTCGTCAACACGCCTCCCGCCAGCCCGGCGACAGCCAGTGCCGCCATCGCCGCCTTGGCAAGTCCCGGGTTGAGCTGGCCGCTCGCCAGCGGCCGCAGCCGTTTACGCGGATGTTGTCGGTCCCTCTCGATGTCGATCAGATCATTCAGTATGTAGACGCTGCTCGCGACCAGGCTGAAGCAGACCAGCGTCCAAACCGCCGTCACCGTCAACGGCAGGTCCAGGAGTTTGCCGTCAAAGATCAGTGCAACCAGAACAAATCCGTTCTTCGTCCACTGTTTGGGCCGCATCGTCCGAAACAGGTACAATAGGCGCCGGCCTGTGGTCAAAGTAGATTCTTCCCTGTGGCTGGGCTGTTCTGCCGGCGAGGGCGAAAACGACTCTGTGGCACGTTCCATTGATGACTGCTCCAGGTCACCTAGTCGGTCTGACGTTCTCCAGTTTCCGCCTTCAGCGCATGGCAACGTCGCTTGCATCTGATCTGGGCCGGAATTTGCAGTGTCGGCTGAGCGCCAATCATACTTCACGTGCAAAGTCGCAACCAAACCGAACCGGGATTCAGGAAGCGTGCACTGCTACTGCGCAGCACATGCAGAATCGGTGGCCAGCATATTGCAGTTCGTCAGAATCTACCTGCTTCCGTTCACAGCTCGCTTCGTCAGGCCATTTTCAGTCAGTTGAACGTTTTTTTGACGGAATACGTCTAGGTAACCGGGAATAGATGCCCTCGTAGCCAGAATTCAATTTCATTCATGCTCTATGTTCTCGTAGTTGTCACAGTATTTATTCTCATAGCATTGAACGGATTCTTCGTAGCCGCCGAAATTGGCACCGTTGGCGCCCGCCGTGCCCGCATCGCCCAGGAGGCGGCAGCCGGTAGCCGCCCCGCGCAGATTCTGCTCCCTATCCTGGAAAGTCCCGACAGGCTCGACGACTATATCGCCGCCTGCCAGCTGGGCATTACCCTCTCCAGCCTGATGCTGGGTTACTACGGCAAGGCCGTGATCACGCCTTTGGTGGAACCGCTGCTAGTCGGCTCAGGGATAGTTGCCCAGGCCGCTGCCGTTTCCATCGCCGCCACCGGCGTCCTAGTCGTTCTTACCGTGATCCAGGTAGCCTTGAGCGAACTCGCCCCCAAAACGGTCGCGATACAGTTCCCTGAGCCGACCTCCCTGCTCCTTGTTACATCAGTCAATTGGGCGATTATTCTGTTACGCCCCCTGATCTGGTTCTTCAACGGCAGCGGCCGGCTGCTTCTGCGCCTTGTCGGCCTGAGAGCGGTGTCGGAGGGCTTTCATATTCACGCCCCCGAAGAAATACTGATGATGGTCCAGGAAAGCGGCGCCGGCGGCGTTCTCAAAGAAGGTGAAACCGAACTGCTGGAGAACACATTGCAATTGCGCCGGCGTTCGCTGAGACACGTGATCGTCCCTCGCACTCAACTGCTGGCAGCGCCTGTAGATCTGTCCACGGCCGAGCTTCTGCAATTGCTGGCGGAGTCAACTCACTCCAGGCTCCCCCTGTACGAGGGAACGGTCGACAACATCGTTGGTGTGGTTCACTTGAAAGACCTGCTCTGTATGCAAGCACGCCCCGACTCCGAAAAAGCCGGCGGCCCGGATAGGCAGAGTGGCCTAAATAACAATGTCCGTGACGTGATGCGCGTTCCTCCCTATGTCCCGGAATCGGCCTCTGTACTCAATGTGTTTCGTCAACTTCAGACCGAGCACTTCCATTTGGCGGTAGTCATAGACGAGTATGGAGGCACCGCCGGAATCGTCACCTTTGAAGACCTCATTGAAGAAATATTCGGCGACATCGCCGACGAATTCGATGCCGACAGCCAGGAGATGGCGCTGGCAAACGACGGCCGGCTCAATCTCGCCGGTGAGATCGACTTGGAAAGCCTGTCTGAGTTTCTCGGTTCCGACCTGGAGTTTGAAGACGTTGATACGCTGGGTGGCGCCATTCTTGCCCAGCTGGGCGCCATTCCCGAACAGGGCCAGGTCGTGCGCCTGCAAGAGTTCGATTTTCAGGTGGAAGAAGTCAGCGGCTACGCCGTCACCCGCGTTAGTGTGGCTCTTCCGCCCGGCGCCGTAGCCAAACTGCCCCGGTCAGGCACTCAGACCGAATAGTGCCCAGTCTGGCCAACGCACGCAATCGCAAGGAATACCGACACCAGGTGACCTGAAAAAGTGGAATACCTGCTTCCCGTAGTCATCATAGCAGCACTGATATTCTTCAACGGCCTGTTTGTCGCCGTCGAATTCGCCGTCGTCGCTTCCTCAAGGGCGCGCATGTCCCAGCTGGCCAGCGAAGGCTCTTCTGCGGCTTCCAGGGTAATGCGCGTCTTGACCGACCCGACCGGGCAGACCCGCTTCATCATCATGGCGCAGCTCGGCATCACTCTTTCTAGCTTGGGCTTGGGCATGTACGGCGAACACACCATCGCCGAATGGATCCTGTCGGGGCTCGAACACTACGGCGTAGAGAGGGGCCTGATCAGCGTCGCAGCAGCCCACAGCGCAGCCTTGGTCCTCGCCATCGGCGTCATGACCTATCTGCACGTAGTACTTGGCGAAGTAATGCCCAAGTCCTTGGCGCTGCAGGCGCCCGAAACGACTGCGCTGCGCGTAATCGGGCCTTTCTGGCTGATCGAACGCATCTTCTCTCCCGCCATTTTCATACTGAACAAGATTGCACGTGCCATCACACGCGCCTGCGGCGTTCCCGAGCGCAGCGCCCACGACCACATGGTCTCTCCGCAGGATCTCGAACTCATCGTCGAAGAAAGTTCCGAGGAGGGGCTGATTGCGCCCTCCGAGCAGCTCTACATCGAAAACATCCTCGACATGAGGGAGCGTACCGTTGGCCAGGTGATGACCCCCCGCACCCGCATCGAAGGCATCTCCATCGACGAAAGCGAACAGACGATTCTGCAGTTCGTCTGTTCTTCCATTCACTCACGCTATCCCATCTACGATGGAGATTTGGACCAGATCAGGGGCTTCTTGCACGTCAAGGACCTCGCCCGTCACCTGCAAACCGGCCCCGAGCGAGGTCCCCTCGACCTGCGCGCAATGGCGCAGGCCCGCCCCGTGATGGTCGTACCCGAAACACTCTCCCTCGATCAAATGCTGGGTCGCTTCCGCGCCGAAAATGGCGCGCTGGCGGTCGTTATCGACGAGTTCGGCGGCACTGCCGGCATCGTCACCTTCGAGGACCTGCTGGAGGAGGTCGTCGGCGAAATTCAGGACGAATTTGACGCTGAACGCGCCCCCTTCGAGTCAGTCAGCGATAGACGCCTGCGCGTCGACGGCTCGCTCCTTCTCGACGAGCTCAACCAGCACTTCGACATCGACTACACCGAAGAAGAGGTCGACACCGTGGGCGGCCTCATCATGGCCCACCTCGGACGTATCCCCGTCGTCGGCGACGTCGTTGACCGCAACGGCATCCGCTACATCGTCGAGCAAGTCGCCGGCCGCGCCGTCGACTCCGCCCTCGTCGAACTCCCGGAACTTGAATCGGACCCGGATGCCCCGGAAACAAGAGAAACCTGATCTACCCCCACTTCGCCGCAGCCCTACCAATCCACTGACCACTGACTACCAACCACTGCATTTCTGGGAGGTAGGGCCCCCGCTTCCCCGGCACCGCTTCCCCAATCTCCTCCTCGCCCCCGTAGGGGCAGGCCTTGTGCCTGCCCTTTGTCCGCCCCCGCCACGCATTCCGCAGTCTCCTCCCCGCCCCCGTAGGGGCAGGCCTTGTGCCTGCCCACCCCCACCCCCGGCACCCCTTCCACAATCCCCTCCCCGCCCCCGTAGGGGCGGCCCTTGTGCCTGCCCTCTGCCTCCCCAAAATGCCGGCTCGCCGTCTCACCCGCCACCGCCGCAGGTTTCCCTCTCGACCCTTCTCGCCTCAAAAATCGCCGTCAACAACCCAACCCCCAAATTGACAAACACATATCCCCCGGTTACAATTGCCGCGTTCTGTTCAACCGATTGCACCATCGGCATTGACGGAGACGAGTACCTGCCGTAAGGCCCCCAGCGAGCCCGGGACGGTGAAAGCCGGGCGGACCGCTGCGACAGCGAAAATCCCTCCCGAGCCGCGACCCGAATAGGCGCCCAACCGCCCACTAGACGTCGCCGGTTTCGTGAACCGTTACCCTCACGGCCAGAGAACCAGCCAGCCTGTTCTCTGGCACCGAAGCAGCCCGGTCGCAGCACCGGGAAGCAGGGTGGTACCGCGGACTTCTCAGCCCGTCCCTGAACTGGGACGGGCTTTCTTATGCCACAGCTGAGAGACCTCTGTCTGGCCAGAAACTGGAGCCACAAACCGATGACCGCCGAACTTTTCTACGACGATGCCTACCTTCGCCAGTTCGACGCCAAAATCACAGCAGTCGACAAGAAGGACGCCCGGCTGCGCATCGCCCTCGACCGCACCGCCTTCTACCCCGGCGGCGGCGGCCAGCCCAACGATACCGGCTGTATTACAATCGAATACCGCAGGCTTGCCGTCAGCAACGTAAAGAAAGAAGGCGGACGCATCTGGCATACCCTCGACGGCAAAAAAGGAGAATCCGTCCCCATCAGGCCCGGCCAGAACGTCCAGGCCGAACTGGACTGGGATCGGCGCTACCTGCTCATGCGCACACACACCGCCATGCACATCCTCTGCGGCGTCGTCTGGCGCGACTACGGCGCATCCGTCACCGGCGGCGACATGAAGCCCGGCAGCGGTCGCATGGACTTCGAATTTGAAGCCATGAGCGGCGATCTCGTCGCCGCCATCGAGCGCAAATGCAACACCGAAATTGAGGCCGCCCGCCCCGTAACCACCAGGACCCTGCCCCGCGAAGAAGCCTTCCAGATCCCGGATCTGATTCGCACCAAGATCAACCTGCTGCCGAAACAGATCAAGGAAGTGCGAACCGTGGAGCTCAAAGGTCTTGACCTCCAGGCAGACGGCGGCACCCACGCCCGCAACACAAGCGAAGTCGGCGTCATGCGCGTCGTCGACTACCGCAGCAAGGGCGCCATAAACAAGCGAATCTATGTGGAAATCGGTGATGCCTAGACCTGGATCGGCCAACTTTCCACGAACGACGGGGGATGGTGAAATGACACAGACAATCTCAGGAACCGCCGCCTCGACCGACGAACGGTCACCGCGCAGCAAGTTCAAGGATGTTCCCACCAGCCTCTCCTTTCCCGATATGGAGGAAGGCATCCTGAAGCTTTGGAAAGACAAGGACGTCTTCCAGCGTTCCATGCAGGAACGTGAAGGCGGCCCGGAGTACGTCTTCTTCGAAGGGCCGCCTACGGCCAATGGCCGGCCCGGCATCCACCATGTCTTGGCCCGCGCCTTCAAAGACATGTTTCCCCGCTACAAGACCATGCAGGGCTATCACGTGCTGCGCAAGGGCGGCTGGGACACCCACGGACTTCCCGTGGAGCTCGAGGTCGAGAAGCAGCTCGGCCTCACCGGCAAAGAACAGATCGAAGCGTACGGCGTCGCCAAATTCAACCAGATGTGCAAGGAATCGGTCTGGGAATATCTTAGTGATTGGGAGGCCCTCACCGAAAGAATGGCCTTCTGGGTGAGCCTCGAAGACGCCTACGTGACCATGAACAACGAGTACGTCCAGTCCCTCTGGTGGATTCTTAAACAGCTCTGGGACAAGGGCCTTCTCTTCGAGGGATACAAGGTCGTCCCCTATTGCCCCCGCTGCGGCACACCTCTCAGCAGCCACGAACTCTCGCTGGGCTACCAGGAAGGCACCGTTGACCCCAGCATCTACGTCAAGTTCGCCCTCAAAGGCGAGGAAAACGCATATCTTCTCGCCTGGACCACAACGCCCTGGACGCTGCCCGGAAACGCGGCCCTCGCCGTCGGCGAGGAGATCGACTATCTCAAAGTGCAGGACGCTTCCGGTGCCATTCTCTATGTGGCCAAAGAACTGGCTGAGGACGTCTTGGAACCGAGCTACGCGTTGTTGGCAGAGATGAAAGGCGCCGCCCTCGTGGGCAAGGAGTATGAACCGCTATTCAGCTTCGGGCCTCCCGTAGAAGAGCGCTACGCCTTCGTCATCGCCGCCGACTTTGTCAGCACGTCCGACGGTACCGGCATCGTCCACATCGCCCCTGCGTTCGGCGCAGACGACCTCGCCATCGGGCAGACGCACAATCTACCGGTCTTTCAGACCGTTGACGCCACCGGCAGCTTCAAACCGGAGGTCACCCCCTGGGCCGGCCTCTTCGTCAAGGACGCCGACCCCGGTATCACCTCGGATCTGGAGGAACGGGGCCTCCTCTACAAGGCCGGTACCTACGAACATACCTACCCCTTCTGCTGGCGCTGCGAGACACCTCTGATCTACTGGGCCAAGGAGACCTGGTATCTGCGCACAAGCGAATTCAAGGACCGGCTGGTCGCCCTCAACGACACCATCAACTGGGTGCCCGATCACATCCGCGGCGGGCGTTTCGGCCGCTGGCTCGAAAACAATGTCGACTGGGCCCTTGGCCGCGATCGCTACTGGGCTACGCCCATCCCGATCTGGAAAAGCGACGCCCCCGGCAGCGACTACATGGAATGCATCGGCAGCGTCGCTGAACTCGCCCGGAAGAGCGGCCGCGACCTGAGCGGCCTCGACCTCCACCGGCCCTACGTCGACGACATCATCTGGCCGGCCCCCGACGGCGGCACCATGCGCCGCGTCAGCGAGCTCTGCGACGTCTGGTTCGACAGCGGCTCAATGCCCGTCGCCCAGTGGCACTACCCATTCTCCAATCGGGACGAGTGGGAAACCTACAAACAGGCCGACTACATCTGCGAGGCCATCGATCAGACTCGCGGCTGGTTCTACACGCTCCACGCCGTCAGCACGCTCCTCTTCGACCGGCCCGCCTTCAAGAACGTCATCTGCCTCGGACACATCCTCGCCGAGGACGGTTCCAAGATGAGCAAGTCTAGGGGCAACGTCGTCAACCCCTGGCAGGTCTTTGCCGAACACGGCGCCGACGCCACCCGCTGGTACATGTATACCGCCGGACCCCCTGGCAACGCCCGCCGCTTCAGCGGCAACCTCGTGGCGGAGGTGAAGCGCCGCTTTCTGAACACGCTGTGGAACACCTATAGCTTTTTCGTGGTCTACGCCAATCTTCAGGAATCTCAGGACGGAAACGGCGCTGGAGGCAACGGCACAAACGTTTCCGCCGAAGCCGCCCTGCAGGACCGATGGCTCCTGTCCGAACTCAACCGTCTCGTACGCGATGTGACCGCTGCCTATGAGGCCTACGATGTCACCGCCGCCACCCGGCCAATCGCCGACTTCGTCGACGAGCTCAGCAACTGGTATGTGCGCCTCAACCGCCGCCGCTTCTGGGACGGCGACCCTGCCGCCCTGTCGACCCTGCATCACACGCTCACTACTGTCGCCAAGCTCCTGGCCCCGGCCATCCCCTTCATCTCGGAAGAAATCTACCAGAATCTGGTCGTAGGCGTTGAGCCGGAGGCGCCCGATTCCGTCCATCTCGCCGCCTGGCCGCAGTCTTACGAGTCCGCCATCGACGACCGCCTCCATGCCGACATGGCTTTGGCCCAAAAGGTGACGACCCTGGGACGCGCCGCAAGAGAATCGGTTGCCCTCAAAGTTCGCCAGCCTGTACAACAGGTCATCGTTCGCACCCGCTCAGGTGAAGAAAACGCTGGACTGGAAAGGCTGCGAGACCTGCTCCTGACCGAGTTGAACGTTAAAGAACTCGGTTTCGCCGGCACAGCCGGAGACCTCGTCGACGTGACCGTCTTCCCACTGCCCAAGCAACTTGGCCAAAAATACGGCCGCGGCTACCCTGTCA
>JAPPKG010000048.1:0-15044 GCA_026914085.1 Caldilineaceae bacterium
CCATGCCGTGCCTCATCGACCGGGTGTCGATATTCGTAACAGGTGCCTAATCGAAGGTGTCCAGCCCGACCACGTCCCGCCAGTCCCATCAGATCCCCGTATGTGCCGGCCTTGTGCCTGCCCTCGCATCCTCCCCAACTGACGGACGCCACCGTACGGCCAGGCCTGGCGCCTGCACTGCGTCTCGCCCAAAGACGGCAAACAACGCCAGACACCACTGGCACTGATTCCCCGCCAGACTGTTCCCACCCCAAAATCTGGGATGCACCCCTCTCCGACCGTTCTGGCCACCCACTGAACTTTGCCACCCTAAGTGTGACCGTACAGAAATTGTCAGGAACTCTTGGTATCCGTACAATAAAGAGAGCCTGTTCTGCTCGCAAACAGACCGGAAACCTGTAACCTTTTTCGGAAAAGCAAGAAAGGCAGGAAAGTGAGCGAGTTCGTCGTAAGCTTCTCCAGAGTCAGAGTCTGGAGACGGCCGGAAGATCATCCTTTACTGAAACAGACCGATACCGCGCACCCGGCGCTTCAGGGCAAATTGACCGAGAAGTTCCCGCCGTCAATCGCCGAAGGACTGCCCAAAGTCCTCAGCGAGAACTCCGAAGATGCCCGCACCTGGCACTATTTCAGTCCGCTGCTCAACGACGAGCCGCAGAGGACACGCATACTGACTCAGCTCATTCGGCAGTCATTCTTTGGCTCAGTGCCTCCACAGGTCTTTAAAGACATTAAGGCGGCAAGGCTGGAGTTCTGGCCAAAGCTACCTCCGCCTCCCAGCCGGCAGACGGTGGAGGGCGATTCGGAACCGGACCTGTTGATCACGCTGGGGAACAGCGCTGTCATATTGGTTGAAGCCAAATGTCATTCAGGCGTAAGCGAGTTTACAAACTTTGACCGTAAGCGCGACCAGATAATTCGCCTGATCGACGTCGGCTCCTGGTACGCCCGCCAGGAAGGCTATGAATGCTTCTGTCTCCTCGTCCTGCAATACGGCGACGCCCAAATCAACGCCGAAAAGATCGTCAGCCGCTATGCCGGCCAGCCGCAGGCAATCCAGAAGGCGCTCCCCTACCGGGAAGACCTGACCGAGGCGGACTTCACCCGGCTCGCAGGCGCACTGGCCTTCGTCCGCTGGCCCGACCCGTTGTTCTGAAATTGGAATTGGGAACGCACTGAGGGAATTACAATGGATCTTCGCGTCGGACTCATCGGCTACGGCAGTTGGACCCGCATGGCCTACATACCCGCACTGCAACGCGACGGCCGCGCCCAAATAGTCTCCGCAGCCGCACCAAGCGCCGCAACGCAGCAGCGCATAGCCTCTGAACTCGGCCCGGACATCTCGGTTTACTCAAATGCCGCCGAACTGTTGAGCGGCCCTCCCGTCGACGCCGTCTTCATCGCCGTCTCAGACGCCGCCCACGAGGAAGCGCTGACCTCGGCGCTCGACGCCCGCCTACCAATCTTCTACGAACCGCCTCTCTCCAACCGCCGCCAGCGAATTCGCCCAATGGTCACCAAGTTGCTGAACGCGCCCCAGGTAACCCACGCTGACCTCGAAATCGGTTTCATCCCCGTCTTCGTGGAGGCGGCCAGGCGTGTGCGCGACGGGGTCATCGGCCAGGTCCATTCCGCCTCAGTTCGGCTTCAATCGAGTTGGGGCGCCGACCCCGAAGCAGACCTTAGCACACTCAACCACATCGCCCCCTGGTACGTGGATACCCTCAACCGCATCCTTGACGCAACACCTTCCCGGGTGTTGATCCTCGAAGGAGAGGGCCTGCCCGGACGCGCCCAACGGCAGTGCCAGGGACTCTATGACTATGGCGGCACGTGGGGTACCGTACAGGTCAATCTCGACTGCGTCGTCGAACTGGAAACGACTGTCGAAGTAAACGGGGAAGACGGCGACCTGATTTTTAATCTCTTCTCCGGCGAACTGCGCCAGCGCACTCGAAGCCAGCCTGACTGGACCGTCGAAAGCGTAGCAGAATCCGAACCGCGTGCCGGCTGGCCCGGTATGAACGAATGCGTCGCCACCTTCCTCGACGCCGTCACGGATGAGCCCCTGGCTGAAACAACCTCCACGGCCAGCCCCGTCGATTCCCTCAGAGATTCGCTTGGGACCGCGCCGCCTCCTGCAGACGCAAACTCCGTCGCCCAACTCCACCTGATTGGACTGGCAGCCGAGGCGTCAAAGGACAGCGGCGGCTGGGCGAAGATCGAGGAGATTGACCCCCTGTAAGCAGCAAGTGCCCCGAAGTCCACATACCCTTACGCGGTCTTATGGACCGGAAACACATCAGACGCGATCCGCTCCATCTGATCCTGAATCGCGTCGGCCGTAGGCGTCGTGTTGAAATCGAAAAGCATGTGCTCGACGCCGGCTTCAGCGTAACGACCGATGCGGTCGCTGATTTCAGAAATCGACCCTCTGAGAATGGACACTTCCGGGTCCGCCTGATCACCTAACTCAGTACGGGCATGGAAAACGACCGTACGCGGCGCCCCGTTCGCCCATGCGCGCAGCTTGGCCACCCCGGCCGCAACCTCCTCTGGTTCAATCTGGATCGGATGCCAGCCACTCGCCTTCGTCGCCGCACGTCGAATTGCCGCATCGCTCAGCCCGCCTATCGTGTACGGTGGCCCCCCCTTCTGCGCCGGTTTCGGCTCGAACGCGCTCTCCTCGAATTTGATCCACTCTCCCTGGAATGATGGCTCATCCTCACTCCACAGGACCCGCATCACGTCCATCCACTCGTCCATCATGCGCCCGCGCTTACTGAAATCGGTGCGCAAATAGCGATACTCGTCGTCCATCCATCCCACGCCAAGCCCCAGGATCAAGCGCCCGTCAGAGTACTGGTCTACCGCCGCCGCCTGCTTGGCCGCCAGGATCGGATCGCGCTGCGGCAGCACCAGTACTGTCGTGCCCAACGTGATCGTCTCGGTGATCGCCGCCACATAGCCCAACGTGACAAACGTCTCGATCAGGCAGAAATCGCTGAACCGCTGATGGACAAGCACATGATCTGCCGCCCACAACGAATCGTAACCGGCCTGCTCAGCCGCCCGCGCCACCTGATGGACCGCCTCAGGCGACTTCGCCGGTCCATGGCTGGGAAGAAAGACACCAAATTTCATCGTTGACCTCCTCTTTGTCTTCTGGTTCTCTTCAAATCTCTGGACAATTTGGGATGGGTTCAGCGGCGCCGTGTCTGCAAGGGAGATGCTGGCCCGTCAAGAGCTTCCAGGGACAGGGATCCCTTGAATGGCCATTTCATGTTCCGGCTTCAACAAGAAGACATGGGCGTCGCCGGTACGCTTCGCCTCCGCCAGGAGGTAATCGAAGCATGCAGTGCGCACCTCACCACAATCGGGATCGTAGAAGCGATTATTCAACTCGTGAGGATCGTTCTCCAGATCGTAGAGTTCACATAGATCGGTAAGATTCCAGACTAACTTCCAGCGCCCGTCGGTAACCATTCGCGAAGAGTAGTGCCCCCACGGGTCACCGTGATACTGCGCGTAGTGCATACTGCGCGGCCACTCCGTCTCCCCCTCGGCCAGCGGCAGAAGTGACTGCCCGTGAAGACTCCGCCCAGACAAACTGTCCTGCTCCGTACCCGTCATCAGGTGCAGGCACGTGGCCGTCACGTCCATCAGGTGAACAAAGGAACTGTTTCGTGAAGCGCTGGTCGTCCCTGGCCTCTTGAGAAGCATAGGGATGCGATAGATTTCGTCATACATATACGCGCCCTTATTCATCAGCCCATGGGACCCTGCCATGTCGCCATGATCCGCAGTGAAGATGATAGCGGTATCTTCATAGAGTCCGAGCTCCTTGAGGGTTGACACGACCTCGCCCACCATCGCGTCGATCAGCTCTATGTAAGAGAAGCAGCAGGCCAGCAACTCCTTCAGCTCCTGGTCCTGTTCCTCAGCAGAAAGACCACCGGCATTCGCCTCGTTCAAAAGGCGGATCTTTCTCTGGTTAATCGGTTTTCCCTCATACGTGTCATATCGATTCGGCCACATTTCGATGTCAGCCGGGTCGTAGCGAATACCCCATTCCTCCGGCACCATCCAGGGAAAGTGCGGGCCCGGGAAGGAGCAAGTAGCGAAAAAAGGTCTCGTCTCGTCGCGTGAACGCAAGAAATCCTGCGTGTAGCGGGCCGCGACCACGTCCGGAAACCCTTCCATCCCCACGTCCAGCGTACCCGCGGTACCGCGACCCACGCTCTGAACCAGCGGGGCGATCCTCGTGTTCGGGTGCCAGTGCGAACTGTCCAGAAAGACGTGGCCGCCTTCGTGTGGCTCGTCGTGCGTATGGTGGAAACGAGAATCGAACAGGTCCTGCGCTGGCCCTATGTGCCACTTACCAAACCAGGCTGACTCATACTCGCTCCCATCGTCGATCCAGTCCTGCAGCATCGTCATGTCAGGCCGCAGGTGTTCGCAGTAGGAATAATGCTGGGTCGAGTTGTTGAACATATGGTGGCCGTGCGGATAGAGGCCGGTGAGCAGGCTGGCGCGCGCCGGCGAGCACAGTGCCAAAGGCGTATATGCTCGTTCGAAGAGGCAGGAGTCGTTGGCCAGGGCGGTTATGTTGGGAGTCCGCACCAGAGTCTCCTGGTAGCAGGTTAACAGATCGATCCGGAGCTGGTCACAGAGAAAGATCAGTACGTTGGGTTTGCTCAGGCTGGCCATACAGTGTGCCTTTCACGCGTTCATTGTCGAGTGGGCAAAGGCGGCAACCAAGGAAGCCGTGGCGACCGCACTGGATAAGCCCGCTATCAGACCCGGAGCCCCGCCGTTCCCTGCGCTTCAATTTCGACCTGCGGCTTCCGCAACCGCAGCTGGCCGTCGCCCGTACGCTGTGCCTCAGCCATCAGACATTCGAAATAGGTGGCACGTACCTTTTCCAAGCCGGGATCGAAGAATCGGTTATCCAACTCGTGGGGGTCATTCTCCAAATCATACAGTTCGCACAGGTCCGTCAGATTCCAGACCAACTTCCAGCGGCCGTCAGTCACCATCCGCGCCGAATAGTGACCGTACCAGTCGCCGTGATACTCTGCGTAATGCATCCTTCGCGCCCACTCCGCCTCCCCCGCGGCCAACGGCAGCAGAGACTGCCCGTGAAGGCGCCGGCCCGCCAAACTGTCCTGCTCCGTACCCGTCATCAGATGCAGACACGTGGCCGTCACGTCCATCAGGTGAACAAAGGAACAGTTGCGTGATGCCCCGCCCGCCCCAGGCCCTTTGAAGAGCAAGGGAATGCGATAGATTTCGTCATACATATACGCGCCCTTATTCATCAGCCCGTGTGACCCGGCCATGTCGCCATGGTCCGCCGTAAAGATGATAGCAGTATCTTCATAGAGCCCGAGCTCCTTGAGCGTTGACACGATCTCGCCCACCATCTCGTCGATCAGCTCCATGTAGGAGAAGCAACAGGCCAGCATCTCCTTTAGCTCCTGGTCCTGCTCCTCAGAAGAAAGACCACCGGCATTTGCCTCGTTCAACAGGCGGATCTTCCTCTGGTTGATCGGTTTCCCCTCAAACGTGTCACGGCGATTCGGCCACATTTCGATGTCAGCCGCGTCATAGCGAATACCCCATTCCTCCGGCACCATCCAGGGAAAGTGCGGACCCGGGAAGGAACAGACTGCGAGAAAGGGCCTCGTCGTGTCGCGTGAACGCAGAAAGGCCTGCGTGTTGCGAGCCGCGGCCACGTCGGGAAACCCCTCCATCCCCACGTCCAGCGTTCCGGCGGCGCCGCGCCCCACGCTCTGAACCAAGGGGGCGATCTGCCTCTTATTGTTCCAGTTCGTAGTATTCAGATAGACAGGTCCGCCATCGTACGGCTCGTCGTGCGTATGATGAAAACGAGAGTCGAACAGGTCCTGCGCCGGACCGATGTGCCACTTGCCAAACCAGGCCGACTCATAGCTGCTTTCCTCGTCGATCCAGTCCTGCAGCATCGTCACGTTCGGCCGTATGTGTTCACAGTACGAATAACCGGGGGTCGAGTTGTTGAACATGTGGTGACTATGGGGGTAGAGTCCGGTGAGCAGGCTGGCGCGGGCAGGCGAGCAGAGAGCTATGGGCGTATAAGCCCGTTCGAACACGCAGGAATCCCCGGCCAGTTCCGTGATGTTTGGCGTGCGTGCCAGAGTCTCCCGGTAACAGTTCAACAGATCAATCCGCAACTGGTCACAGAGCAAGATCAGCACGTTGGGTTTGCTCGTGTTGGCCATTCAGATTCCTTGCAAGAACTAGCCGTCGAGCGAACGTAGGCGTGCACGAGTTTTGCAGTGACGACCCTGCTGGAACTTGCCCTTCGGTGGGATCAAAGGCCGGCCATTCCCTGTGCCGCAATCTCGACTTGAGGCAGCAGCAGCCGCAACTGCGCGTCGTCCGTGCGTTGCGCCTCCGCCATCAGATAGTCGAAACACGTGGCGCGCACATCTTCATATTCGGGATCGTAGAAGCAATTGCGTAGCTCATGGGGATCGTTTTCCAGGTCATACAGCTCGCACAGGTCCGTCAGATTCCACACCAGCTTCCAGCGGCCGTCGGTCACCATCCGAGTCGAGTAGTGTCCGTACCAGTCGCCGTGGTACTCGGCGTAGTGCATTGCCCGGCCCCAGTCATCCGTTCCCTGCACGAGGGGAAGCAGTGACTCGCCGTGCAGGTCTTGCCCCATCATGCTCTCCTGTTTATCCCCCGCCATCAAGTGCAGACAGGTCGCGGTCACATCCATCAAATGCACAAACGCGCCGCTGCGCCTGGGTTGGGGCATTCCAGGGCCTTTTACCAACAGGGGAATGCGGTAGATCTCGTCATACATATACGCGCCCTTGCTCATCATGCCATGGGAGCCCGCCATATCCCCGTGATCCGCAGTGAAGACGACTGCTGTCTCCTCATATAGATCCAGTTCCTTGAGCGTTGCCACAACTTCGCCAACCATCTGGTCGATCAGCTCCAGATAGGAGAAGCAACAGGCCAACAACTCCCGCAACGCCCGGTCCTTCCTCTCCTGAGTCTGACGGGAATCCCTCTCCGGCAACGGGCGCGCGCCGGACGGCAGGAGACCTTCCCTGCGAACCTCCTGCATCAGGCGCAGCTTCCTCTGATTAATCGGTTTTCCTTCAAAATCGTCAAAGCGATTGGGCCACAGTTCGATGTCAGCCGGGTCGTAACGAATGCCCCACTCGTCTGGGACCATCCACGGGCTGTGCGGCCCTGGGAAGGAACAGGTTAGGAAAAAGGGCCTCGTCCCGTCGCGGTTGTTCAGGAACTCCTGAGAGTAGCGGGCCGCAACAACATCGGGGAATCCCTCCAGCCCCACATCCAGCGTACCTGCCGTGCCCCGCCCGACGCTTTCCACCAGGGGCGCGATGCGTGTGCTGGGATGCCAGTGAGAACTGGTCAGAAATTCGGGCCCGCCTTCGTAAGGCTTTTGAGTATGATGGAAGCGGGAGTCAAACAGGTCTTGAGCAGGACCGACGTGCCACTTCCCAAACCAGGCCGACTCGTAGTCGCTCTCCTCGTCGATCCAGTCCTGTATCATCGCGACGCCTGGCCGCAGGTTTTCGCAGTAGGAATAGCGCGGCGTTGAATTATTGAACATGTGGTGGCCATGGGGATAGAGCCCGGTCAGAAGGCTGGCGCGCGCAGGCGAGCAGATGGCGCATGGCGTATAGGCCCGTTCGAAAACACAGGAATCCTGCGCCAGGGCAGAAATGTTCGGTGTACGCACAAGCGTCTCCCCATAGCAGGCCAGCAAATCCAAGCGCAACTGGTCGCAGAGAAAGATCAGGACATTGGGTTTACTCTCGTCTGCCATGAACTTGCCTTTCTCTTCCAAATGGTCGAGCGCGCACCAGTAGACTCCGCCGGTGGAACGATTCTCGAATCTGTCGACTCCCCTGTTTTCCCGAGCCGTCTAACGAGCCCACGGGAAAGCGCAGGTGGGTCGGTTGGCATAGCGCGCCATCCGAATCTGCAGTCTGCTGCCGCACCCCGGCGCCAGCCGCACGGTGAAGTTGTCGCCATCTATGGCAGTCGTTTCTCCGTTCTGCGTAACACTCACGAACTGATGCTCTGCATACGCGCCCCCCTGGACGACGACTGTGCGTGACTTGAGCTGGTCGGTATTGACCAAAGTCAGCGTCATCTCATCATCACTCATGTTTTCGACTAGCGCGCCAACATCCTCCGGAATGCCGGCCCTCTGCCGCGTCGGACTGAAGTAGCGCACACGACTGTGGAGTGGAAACCCCAGCCGCTCAGTCGGCAGGCCGCCCAGCATGAGTTCTGTCAGTCGGCTCACCATTGCGGGATTGAAGCCGTTCATGTCGTCAGACATGCGCGTATCCGGCGAGCTGCTGTCTCCGCGTACCTTGCCGATTCTCTCTCGCACCTCTTTCAGATCCTCCAGCAGCGCGGTGACCGGGTAGTCCGGGTTGTCACCTTCCAAAAACTGCACCCACTCGTTCTCCTGCACGCGCGGCAAATCCGCCCGGTCCATTGACCAGTAGTACACTTCCAGCGCCCCCGTACTGAACGGCTCCGGCGTGTAGTCATACCAGCCTTCGTCCCCGTACATGTGAGGGTAAAGTGTCCGCCCGCCGCTTGTCTTGCTGTTCGCATTTACATTGTCGATGACGCCGCGCCATGTGTCCACGTAGCTCTGGTCGCCGGTCATCAGCAACCCGTTGCCGAAGCCGTAGTGAACGCGGTGCAGGAAAAACGGCCGGTGCGCCAGTTCCCCTGTCTGCGGCACCGTCACCGTAAACCCCCAGCCGTAGACCCCACCGTACCACTTGCCGTCACAGGCGCCCCCGATGCTGCCGTCTAGCCCGATGTTCGTGGGGGTGATGCCTCCATTCGCTTCCGTCCGTTCGCACCAGGCATCGATGTAATCGACCAGCCACTCCTTGTACTTGGCGTCCCCGGTCTGCATATAGGCGTTGAAAGCCAGCGTCGTCGTCGACAAATTGAGCGGGTGGTCGCCGACCACGTCGTTATACTCCTCAAAGTGGGCCACCATTTCGGCATAGTTTCTCTCGCCGTGCCCCGGCTTGAAGCGCCCTTCGATTTCAAGCGAATCGCCTGCCCAGTCCAGCCCCGTCGACTTGCGCATCAATGGGCCGCGACTGCCGTTGAACATGCTGCGAATGACCTTGTGCTCCGGGTCGTAGTTGTGGGCCTGCGGATCGGTGCCCATATAGAAGCCGGCAAAGCGTTCCATACGCTGCCGCGCCAGGTGGTCATACGGGTCCGACAGCGGCTGCAGGAAGAAAACCGAGAAGCCCTCGCCGTTGTGCATCCAGTCGAACATGACCGGAAACTCTTTGTAATACATCCCGTCGCGGGCAAACGGCACCTCCACCGTCTTGGTCTCGGTGTACTGGCGCAGATGACCCTCCCAGCCCTTCTTATACAGCTCCAAGACACGGTCAGGCGCGCCCAGCGCGTGCAGCATGGTCCATCCCGCCAGATTTTCAGCGGCGTCATCCGGCCCGTCATCGCCGCCCCAGCGAGGAACGCAAAGCAGGTAGCCGCGCTCGTCGAAATAACGGTCATAAAACTCCTCGACGGCCTCTGTTTGGCTGCGGATCAGTTCCCACTGCAGCAGCGCCCAGTAGGGAGGGGGCGTCGGCGTGCTGATCGCAATAACAGGCGTGCGGTTGCTTGTTTCTGACATGGTTAGTTCAATCTTCCTCTCTAGCTGTTTAAACCTGAGGTGTAAGGTGGCCCAGTGCGGTAAGAAGCTGTTCGATCTCTGCAGCCGTATTGAATGCGGCAACGCCGATGCGCACGCCGCAGTTCTCCGGTCGATATTTTACGACGATTCGATATTCTTCCAACAAGCGTTCAACCAGCTTCAGACAGCGTTCAGGTGTCCCATCCTGCAGCTGAACTGTCGTCACGCTCGACGAGAGTTCCCACTTCACCGGGCTGGCGACGCGGATCCCGGGTACACCGCGCAAGCCGGCTCGCAACTGCTCAGTCATCGAACGACACTGCTCTTCAATCTTGTTCAGTCCTATTCGCTGCGCTGCCTCCACACATGCGTCTGCGCCTATCCGCAAAGCATAGTTCTGCGTACCCAACTCACTCAGGGCCCCCGCCGCCATCAGACTGCCGTCGGGTCGGCCCCCGGCTCCCGTTGGCAGAGGAAGACCAAAAGGATTGTAGTCTTTCTTGCCCTCGTCGGAAACCACCAGAAATCCAATGCCAGGCGGCCCCATCAGCCACTTGTGGACCGATCCACTGAAAAACTCGGCGCCTATCTCCTTCGCATTGACCCCAAACATGCCGACCGACTGCGCCCCGTCCACCAACGTTTTGACCCCCCGCGACCGCGCGAGGCGCGTCGCTTCGATTACCGGCAACCGCCGCCCGTCAATGTTGGAGACATGGCTGATCACCAGCAGCCGGTGCGCAGGCGTCAGCATCTGGTCCAACTGCTCCAGGAAGTACGAGGGCCCCCGGTAAATTCCCTCATGTGGCTCAGCCGTGGGAATAACCGTGACTTCCACGCCCCGACCCTGCGCCAGTCCCCGCGCCGCCCGGTGCGTGCTGAGATGTTCGACGTCCGTCACCGCCAGCCTGTCCCCCGCCTGCCAGTCCACGCTCATAATTGCCAGTCGCGAAGCCGTCGTCGTATTGTAGACCCATGCAACGTTCGCCGCCGAGACGCCCAACAGATCTGCGACACTTTGACGCGCCTTCTCGGCACGCTCATAAAAGCCGACCCCCGCCTCCTTCCCGCGAATCGCGATGATCTCCTCGTTCTCCTCCCGCAGCGCCTCCGCCATGCAACGCTGGACTGACCGCAGAACAGGCCCGAACGTACAGCTGTTCAGATAATTGAACTGGCTTGCCAAAGGGATATCGGCGCGCAGCTGGCTGAAGAGGCAGCCGTCGGCCCCGCTTTGTTCGCTGTCCATTGCAATACCCGTTTGAATGTGGAAGGGGGCTGCTCTAGCTGCTGGGAGGCATTCCGCGTCGCCGCGTCTCGTCCGTCCGCCAATGACCTACTTGGTCGGGTCTAGGGCATCCTGAAGCCCGTCTCCCATCAGCGTGAAAGCGTACATCGCCAGCGCGATCATCAGGCCTGGGAAAAAGGCCAGATACCAGTGCGACTGGATCGCGCTGAGATAGTCATTGAGCATACGCCCCCAACTGGGAAGCGGCGGGTTAATGCCAATCCCCAAAAAACTCAGGCCGGACTCGCCCAGAATCGCGCCGGGGATGCCCAACGTCACGCTGACGATTATGGGAGACAAGGTGTTCGGCAACAGATGGCGGATAATGATGCGATAGTTGGGTACGCCAATACAGGTCGCTGCCAGTACATAGTCCTGTTCGCGCAAGGAGAGGAACTGTCCCCGTACTAGGCGCGCAATACCCATCCAGCCGGTGACTGCGAAAACAAAGAGAACGTTGCGAAAGCCTGGTCCCAATACGCTGATAATAAGAATGCCCAGCAACAGGTTGGGAACGGAGTTGATGATTTCAATGATACGAATGAGTACAAAGTCGACCGCGCCGCCGTACCAGGCCGCGGCCGCCCCGTAGGGAAGCCCGATGGCAAGAGCGATGATATTGCTGATAAAGCCGATCGCCAGCGAAATACGCGCGCCGTAGATAACACGCGTCAGAATGTCGCGTCCGAATGGGTCTGTGCCCATCGGATGTTCAAGCGAAGGGAAGAGCCACGTCTTGTCGTACTGCTGGTTGTCATAGCCCTCCGGCGCAAGCACGTTGGCGAACAGGGCTAGGAATATCAGAAGTACGACGAAAGACAGGGAAACCATGGCCAGCAGATTGCGTGAAAATCGTCTCGCCGCGTCCCCCCACAGGTTTCGAGGCTTAGAGTTCAGATCGTGGGCCAGCGCGGCGGCTTTCGCGGCGGCGCTGGGCTGGTCACCATTCTGCTTCGCTGGAGAGGTGGAAATGGTAAATCTCCTTGGCGCCTATTCCGACCTCAGGCGCGTCTTACATGGTGCCGCCGACACGTATGCGCGGGTCGACAACGCCGTAGAGCAGGTCGGTGACGAGGTAGGCAATGGCAATGGCAAAGGTCCAAAGCAGGATCAGCGCCATGATCACAGGATAATCCCGGTTATAGAGGGCCAGTGTAATCTGACCGCCAATGCCCGGTATGCGAAAAATCGCTTCAATGAAAAATGACCCCAGGAGCAGGTTTACTACCATCGGCCCCAACAGTGTGACGAGCGGCAATGACGCCGAACGGAAGGCGTGCCGCATCACGACCGCGCTCTCTCGCAGCCCTTTCGCCCGGGCCGTACGCACGTACTCCGCCTGCATCGCGTCCACCATGCTGGCCCGCGTGAAGCGCGCCATGCCTCCGATCTGGCCGACCGCATAGACGAAAGTGGGCAGGATCCACTGCTTGGGTTCCCCCCATCCACCGGACGGCAGCCACTTCAATATCACCGCGAAAATGATGATGCTCATAATGGCGATAACAAAGACGGGTGTGACAAAGGTGGTTATTACAACAACGTTGGTCAGATAGTCCAACCAGGTATTGGGACGCAGCGCGGCCAGGATTCCCAGACCGATGCCGATCGGTATGCCAATCGCCATTGCCGACAGTCCTAGTTGCGCAGTCGCGGGCCAGGAACGGCTGATGAAATCCGTGACCGGCTCCCCATAGCGAAAGGAGATGCCGAAGTCACCTCGCAGTGCTGCCCACATGTAGCGGAAATACTGCACGTATAGCGGTTTGTCGAGGCCGTACTTGGCCATCAGCTTCTCGCGGATGTGTTCAGGGATATCCCGGAACTCGGATGTCGTCGGCATGGCGTCGAACGGGCCGCCCGGAATGGTGTGGATCATGAGAAAGATCATGATCGATACAATAAACAGGACGCCAATGATGCCGGCGAAGCGTCCCAGAACATAGCGCGTCATCCGTGCTTCCGTCCTTGTGGAAGAGTGGGCGAGGAGAATCGAAAAGAGGAGAGGTGAGAGGACCTGCTCCTCCCCCCTCTCCTCGTCACCAAATTACTATTCTTTAATGTAGGCGCTGTCCAGGAGCATCATGTTATAGACGCCAAGGGTCCCGTCGTCTGTGAGGGTCAGCCCTGAGACATAGTCCTTGTACAGAACAGCCTGTACCGGGTTCATTACAAATACGCCGATCGCGTCACGCGCTAGGATCTTGAGAGCCTCGTGGTAGAGGTCGCAGCGCTCGGTCGACATCGCCATCGGGCGGGCCGTGTCGATCAGATTGCGGTACTCTTCGTCGGTCCAGCCGGTGAAGTAAGAAGCAGCGGGATCGTCCCACCAGTCCACGAAGTTGCTCGGATCGATGAAGTCCGCGCCCCAGCGATTGAGGGCGACTTTCAGCTCGCCGTTGCGCATCTGGTCGACGTAGAATGCGCGCTCGACGTTCTGCGGCGTGAGCTTGACCCCCAGGTTATCGGCCAGCATACGCTGGATCGCTTCGGCTTCGCGGATGAATTCACCCTCCTTGGTGTAGATCGTCATCTCGGGGAAGCCCTCGCCGCCGGGGTAGCCGGCCTGCGCCATCAGATCCGCAGCCAGTTCGGGATCATAGTTCTGGAACGCGATCAACTCGGGATCGTCATTGCGCTCGCACGGGAAGTCCTTGGGCAGGAAGCCGTGCGCGGGAATGCACGTTCCCCGCATGACGTTGTCGCACAGGGCCGTGCGGTCAACCGCGTGCGCGAACGCCTTACGCACTAGCATGTTGTCGAAGGGCGGTGTGCGCTGGTTCATGTAGATGTAGACGCCGCGGTTCATCACGCTGATATTGGCCTCTTTGCTCAGCTGCGGATCCGCAAGCACCTGTACAAGGTCATCACCGGTCACACCGACCCCGCCGTCGATATCGCCGGCCTGGTACATCTGCAGAAGCGGCGCGCCGACTTCAGGGATGATTACCTGTATCCGTTGTTCAAATGTCGCCGGGTAGCGTCCCGTGTAGTAGGGATTGGGCGTGAAGATCACGTTCTTGCCCCGGTTCCACTCAGCAATGCGGTACGGGCCGTTGCTGGGCGCCGTCGCCGGATCGTTGGCCCAGTCGTCACCGTGCTCCTCCACCATGTGGCGGGGAACCGGCGCCGCGTGCCAGTTGATCTTGAACATGTAGTAGGGAATCGGCACCGTGGTTGTGAGCGAGAAGGTGTATTCGTCGATCAGCTCGACACCAAGCTCTTCAACGCCAACCTCTCCCTTGTTGTACGCCTCACCGTTCTCGAGGTCAAACAGGAACCAGGCGTAGACGTTGGCCATCTCCGGATTAAGGTAGCGGCGGAAGCTGTACACCCAGTCCTCGGCCGTGACCGGCGTGCCGTCGCTCCACATGGCGTCCTGCCGCAGATGGAATGTCCACGTTCGGCCATCCTCCGAAAGCTCCCAGCTGTCGGCCGCGGCCGGGTGCCAGTCGCCTTCCGGACCCATCTTGGCCAGCTGCTCGATCGTTGCCTCATAGGCGAAGCCTTCGTACTCATTGCGCATCGTGTCAAAATGCTTGCCTTCAATACCGGCAGAGCGGAACACCTGCTGGTCAAGAGGCGCAGCGTCCTCAGGCAGTGTAACGCCGCCTGTGCTGACAACCTCCATCATTTCCTTTCCGGCCGTCTCTGACGCCGGCGCCACGGGCGCACAACCTGCCGCGGTCACCATGATCAGGACTGCCAACAGCGCGATCAACGGGACAAATCTGTTCATAACTGTAGGTCTCCTCAATGGGTTATGGGTTGGAAGGTAATTTGGTTGTTGTCTTTGGGATACTGCGAGAAATCGCAGCAAGTATATCTCTTGGGGCTCTTCCGGTCAAGAATCTGAGGCCCTAGGTGTGCATCCCAAAATGGGGGTGAACAGTCGCATACCTCTGGAAGAAACCAGGCCACGGTCAGTTTACTTTCCTATTGCCTGCAAATGAAGTGGTGTTTCTCACTCCTCACTCCTCTCCCCTCTCTCCTCGCATTTGGGCGGTCGGGCCTAGTCGGCCCTCCCTTGTG
>JAPPKG010000619.1:0-14834 GCA_026914085.1 Caldilineaceae bacterium
TCGTCTCATGGTACGCCGCCTGGCACCCAATTGACCCTTTTCAAACAGCTTCTTAGGGACACCCCTTGTGGGTGCCCAGGCCCGCACCCCTAACCAAGCAAGCCCCCGCGGAAACCCAGGAACTGCTCAGCCCAATCATCCAGACCGCCGGCGCCACCACCCACTACCTGCCCAATTCCTTACCCTCGCAGCTCGTTCATCGCCGCCGGCAAGAGTGGCAGCAGATCACTGGCGACAACCCCGGCGCATCCGATCCGCTCTTCACACAGTTCACCCGCCCGCCCGTGGAGCCAAGCCCCTAAACACGCGGCATGAAATGGTGCCAGACCCTGCGCCAGCAGGCCGGTGATGGCGCCGGCCAGAATATCGCCCGTCCCGGCCGTTGCCAGGGCTGCTGTAGCAACCGGCAGTACGGCCAGGTCTCCACCCGGCGCCGCAATCACCGTGTACGGTCCCTTCAATAAAACAACCGCCTGCCATTTCGCTGCCCGCTCCCGCGCCAGGTTCCAGCGATCGGCCGCCACCTCCTCCACCGAGCCAAAACCGCAAAGGCGGGCCATCTCTGCCGGGTGCGGAGTCAGCACGCAGTCAGCCGGCAGAAGCGACGGCCAGTCGTCCAGCTGCGCCAGATTGTTGAGGCCGTCCGCATCGATGACGGTCGGCGGCAGCGGCAGCGAATCCGCCGGCAACTGGTCCCGGCGGCGGATCGGACCGAACGGCGAGTCGGCGGCAGAATCCCCGTCCGCCTTGCTGCCGGAGGCAGACCCCTGCCCTGGCGCCCCTGTCTCCTCCGCAGAAGTCGCGCCGCCTGATCCCGCGAACGCTCTCGGCAACGCTGACGGCCGCTGTCGATGATTCCTGCGCAGCAGCCGCTCCATGAATCCGCGCGTTGCGCTCTCCTGGCCCAGCCCGCAGCCAATGAGCAATGCGTCATACTCCTCCAGCCTTGCGCTCACGTTGGCGGCCGCAGCCTCGTTCACCACGCCCAGATCGTGACTGAGAAGAATCCATGTCGGTTCAGATAATGCCGAAGACACGGGCACCCACACCGGCTGGGGAATCGCGCCGGTCACCAGCCCCGCGCCCACGCGCCCCAACGCCGCACAGCTGAGATAAGCGGCCCCGGGGTAGTTGACGCTGCCCACCACCGCCATCCCCTTGCCAAAAGAACCCTTGTGACTGTTGCGGCTGCGCGTCGGCAAAAGCCCGGATACCTGCTCCGGCGTCAAGAAAAACGTCCGCAAATCGGCCGTCAACTCGGGAGGAATGCCGATATCCGCCACCGCCAGCTCGCCAACGACCCCCGCACCCGGGAACTGAAAGTGACCCGCCTTCGCGCAACCAAAGGTCACCGTCATATCGGCCGGCACCGTAACCGCATCGAGCGCGCCGCTGTCCGCGTTCAGACCGCTGGGAACATCGACAGCGACCACTGCCAAGGGCGGCCGCGTTTCTCCTTCACCCGATTCCGACGCATCTTCAGAGCCGGCTTCATATGCCGAGTCTCCAGCAGTTGACATGCGGTTCTTTCGTACCTCGAGCACCTGCTGCAGGACGCCGGCCAGCTCCCCCTCGATCGGACGGTTGGCCCCTGTCCCCAGCAGCGCGTCGACCACAATATCAGCGTCGTCCAGCCACGCCCGCAGTTGCACCCCATCCTTGTCCTCTTCGGCGCTTTGCGTCGGCACGCTTCGATCGAGTACCTTCCCCAAATGGCCTTCGTAATCCTCCTTCGGCTTGGCCTTACTTTTCGGCGTCCCCTTCCTCCCTTTTTTTCCAGCCTCTCCTTCCTTTGCCGGAACCCCGCCCCTCGCCCACAGATAAACCCGGACACGATATCCGGCGTCGCAGAGACGACGCGCGCACACCAGCCCGTCGCCGCCGTTGTTGCCCGGCCCCACCAGCACCAGCACCGAACGGTCCGCGCCCCCCGAATAGCTCTCCTGGATCGCTTCGGCCAGGGCAGTCCCCGCCTGCTCCATCATCGCCGCATAGCTCTGACCGCCCGCATCGGCCTCCTTTTCCAGGCGCTGCATCTCCTCGACGGATACGATTCGTGTATGGTCTGCGATCTCATTCATAGCGTGCCTCGTGCAAGCCGGTCCTGTCAGGACTACGTTACCCGTATCGGATGGGGTAACGGCTGGTTGAAAAGATAACCCTTCTCATTGAAAGGAATGTCGTCTGGCTGCGTATTGCCCGCGGCGTCCGTCGCCCGCGTCATAATCGTGTGCTCGCCCCGTCTCGCATCCCATGTAAAGCCGAAACGCGTCCAGGAATATCTGAATGCGCTGTCGCTGAAATCCTCCGCAAGTTGCCCGAATTCCGCTTGAATCTGCGGCTCTTCCAGCGTAGAAGCGTTCCATGTCGCGCCGGAGTCAATGCTCCATTCCACTTTCGCAATCGGCCCGTTCGGCGAGTGCGCAAAGCCATATATGCGGTGCTCCCCTGCCGCCAACTCCGCCGGCCACGGCAGCGCCAGCGCGCTCTTGACCGTCTGCGTTGTCAACGGCTTGCCCAGCGATTCGCCTACAGGAGGATAGGAATCGCCGATCATCGCGTATGAGGTCGTGTTGTTTCGGGTCCAAAGCTGTTTCGACGAGACCACGATCCGCCCTAGCCATTTTATGTTGGCAGCTCCGACCCACCCGGGCGCCAGCGCACGCAAAGGAAAACCGTGATCCCTGGGCAGGGCCTCACCATTCAGCGCATAGGCCAGTATCGTATCAGGATCCATCGCCTTTTCTACCGGCATGACGCGCCGGAATCCCTCTTCCGGCGAACCCGTGTCCAGCCCAACCAAAAGCACGCTGACCGCCTCTTCGGTGATGCCCGCCCGCTCTAGCACGTCCCGCATCGCCGCGCCTGTCCATACGCCGTTGCCCACCGCCCCCGTCTTCCACTGCGTCCCTTTTGCCGCCCTCCCTTTCACTAAGTCGAACATGGCCCGTTGGTTTCCCGCACATTCCAGGTAGGAAACAAACGTCCTGCTGGGCAGATTCAAAATGTCATCGTAGGACAGTTCCAATCGATTGGAGACCGCGTCGCCCTCGATGAAGAGTCGCCAATCTGCCGCGTCGACTTCTAGGCTGACCGAGTTGTTGCGCACAAAAAAGAACCGGCTGGGAGTGATCAGTCCCTGCATGTTTTCCAGTCGCGCTTCCAGATTCCCGCCGCCGAGATCGATGAACGGTGCCGGGTCCTTGCTGAACTGAGGACCTTCATCCGTGCTCTCGTCAGCGGCCGGCGCCGTCGTCGTGGGCAGTGGCAATCCAGCACAAGACGCCAGCACTGCCGCCGTCCCGCCAGCCGATAACAACTGCAAGAAACGACGCCGGCTCATGCCTCGCTCAAGCGCGAACTTCCAGAGCCCACCTTTCCCTTCAGTGTCCTTCTGTGATCCCAGCCTCCCTGCTGTCATCCTGGCACCCTCCTGACCGCAACCAAATGCCGGCAGTCCAAAGCATCAGCGACCAGCGTTCATGAACGGTTACTCATTCAACTCGGCCTGCCAAAGCGTAGCAGATACCCATTGCAATCCCGAATCGCAAACTCCCTCATCCCCCACGGTTCGTCCGTCGGCTCCCGTTCGATATGAACACCCGCCGTCTGGTACCTCTCATAGAGGCCGTCAACGTCCTCGCCCATAAATACATAAAACCCAACCGGCGGTTTCGGCGGCAATGGCTGGTCTGTCAGAGTGAGTTGAATATGCGCGCCCTCCGACGTCCATTCGCCCAGATGGATGCCCCCATGCGTAGGCGGGTCCCCGTACAGGAAGCCGACCGTGAATCCCAGCTTGTCGCAATAATACTCCGCCGCAGCCTGCACATCCGGCACCGCCAGAATCGGCGCCAGTAGGTACGCAGCCTGCGCGTTGCCCGCCAGCTGACCCGTGCGCCACTGCTCCGCCGTGATGCCGTAAGTGATCTTATCATGACCGGTCGCGTCCTGATGATACTTCTGCCGCATCCTGCCCCGGCGCCTGAATCCCACCTTCTCAGCCACGCGCACAGATGCCCTGTTCTCTTCACTGATCCACAGCTCCACCCTGTCCAGCCCCATCTCGTCAAAGCCGTAGTCCAGCACAGCCCGCACAGCCTCGCTCGTATAACCCTTTCCCCAATGGTCAGGGTGCAGAAAGTAGCCCATCCCCGGCACGCCCGCATTACCGATGTAGTCGACATATCCCAGCGCCGGACCGTCCTCGGCCGTGCGAAGAGTCCAAACTGTTCCTGGCCCATCCAGCATTCCTTCGACCATCTTTTTTGTCTCAGCCGCAGAACTGTGCGCCGCATCGTCCATAAACTGCATCGCTTCCGGCCGCCGGTACGCGTCAAAAAGGTCCTCCGCATCGTCCGCCGCAAGAGGTCGCAATATCAGTCGCTCAGTCTTAAGTGTCGAATGCATCAATCCGTCTCCAAGAGTGTCTAGTTGCTCCATCGAATGTTTCTAAGTGATTCTCTATCAATTTGGCTTCAATCCAACCTTGCCCAAGCAAAACAGCCGCACTTGGCTGTCCCTCACTCCTCTCCACTCTCTCCTCTCCTTTGGGCGGTCGGGCCTTCGGCCCTCCCTTGTGGGGGGGGTTCCCCCCCCCCCGCAACGCCCCCCTCCAACAACATGCCTCGCCGGATGTGTGCCTTCAATCCAGCTGGGATGCTTGCGACCGCATGCGTACGGCCGCATTCCAAGTCTTAGCTGGTTCCGAGCATGAGCCAGGGCAGGCAAAAGTTGGGCAAGTCAGAAGAATCAAGTCCCACATAGACCCTACCGGTGTCGCCAGTACCGTCGAGAGCCCGCTACAGAAATCCTGAAAATCCGGCATCCCTGATTCAGACTGAAATCAATGACTCCTGACGACCAACGACGACCAACTACTATCCTCTATCCATAAAGCGTCCGCAGCGCCGGCCTCAACTCCGCTGCCTCCAGCAAATCTGTGCTGTCACTGAACTGGTCGATGCTCCCAATCGGCCGCCGCTCGGACAGTTGCGCCACCTCTGGATCCTGGACAGAACGCAGCAACGCGTCCGCGAAGCCGTGCAACGCCATCACGCGAAACGGCCGGCCAAAGAACTGGATCGGCCTCTCCGGCATCGCTTCCGTGAGCCCTAGCCGGTTGTGCCGGCCAGCCGCGAACCAATAAGCCTCGCCCAGCCAGCGGTCACGCTCCTGCCACGTGTCCGCCCTCTGCACAGCCATCAGTACATCGGTCAAACCAGCTGCGCTCTCCAACTGCGAAAAAGCCGACCCAAACCACTTGGCATACGGCGCATACTGCCTTTCCATCAGAAAACACAGACGCATCACGTCCCGGACCAGCCGCGACCCGATCAGCCCCGAGCCCAACTCGTCGCCCACCAGACCCGCCCGCCCCATCAAATGCTCCTCCTGCCCGATACGAGCCCAACCCGCAGCCAGCAGATAGCGCCACACATCCGGCGGATACCATCTGAACCGCGCCCGCACGCTCTCCAGCCCGATTCCGTCGTGAAAGGTCCCGCCTGTCGCGATCGTCCGTAGCTTCTGCTGGGGAAAAGTCAGCCAGTCCGCCGTCCCGATCTCTCCGGTGATGTCGAAATTGAGGTACCCGCAGAAAAACCCGCCGATCGTTTGTATTTCCACCTTGTGATTGACCGGCCCGCTATCTGTGGCCTCCAACAGCTGAACCCCATTGTCATCGGGGTTCGGTCTGCTGAAATTCGTCGGGTAGCCCAGAAAACTATGCGGCAATCCATCACGCAACGCCGCGTCGATATCTTCAGCCAGAGTCTCCCAGTCCTCCGGGCGCAGCAGCAGCTGCAGCCTCGGCCCCCAACCATGGTCCGTCGACATCTCGTCGTCGAACCCCAGCGTCTCTGAACCGGCCCCAATCAAGGCAGCGGCATGCGGCAGGCCGGGCCATGACCTCTCAAGCACAGGCCGCACCGCCTCCCAATAAAACCGTCCGCTCAATTCCAGGCCGGGGATAAACGCCATTCTCTACAGCGCCGCTTCAAAGGATAGTCCGCCGAGCCAACCACACTCTCTCATTGTCTATGCCAAACCACTCATGCTAACAATGCCGGTTCCCCCCACACAAACGCACCGCCAAACAGCGTAGCCTCCACGTCCGTCTCCAATATCGCCATCGGATGGATCGTGAATATATCCTGCGACAGCACCACCAGGTCTGCCAACTTGCCCGGCGTAATGCTGCCCTGGCTGCTCTCTGTGCCGCCCGCGTAAGCCGCGCCGACCGTATACGCCCACACCGCCTCCTCCACGGTCAGCCGCTCCTCAGGATACCAGCCCTCACCGCCGGGGCTGCCGTCCGCCCGCATCCGCGTAACCGCCGCATGAATCCCTTGGATCACGTCCGGCGTCTCCACCGGCGCGTCCGAACCGAAGGCCAGTTTCGCCCCGCTGTCCCACAGGCTCCGGAACGCGTAGGCATACCGGCTCCGCTCACCCCAATATCTGTCGGCCAGAAGCATATCCTGCGTGGCGTGGATCGGCTGCACCGACGCAATAATGTCCAGCTCGGCAAAACGGGCAATGTCCTCCACAGCTAGCACCTGTGCGTGCTCGATCCGGTGCCGCAGATGCAGCCCCCGCCCGGCCCGGCGGCTCGCCTCCAGCGCGTCCAGCACCATCCGGTTAGCCCTGTCGCCAATCGCGTGGGTCACCACCGCCAGCCCCGCTTCCGTCGCCCTCGCAATAATATCCGCCATCTCCTCGGCGCCTGTCACCGCAATACCCAGATTGTCCGGTTCGCCATCGTACGGCGCCAGCATCCACGCCGTACGCGGCCCCAGCGCACCGTCGCTGAAGACCTTCACCCCGCCTATGCGCAAAAACTCATCGCCAAGCCCCGTGCGCAGCCCCAGCCCGATTGCGCTGTCCAGTTTAGCTACAGGAATCTGTGCAACCGCGCGCAGCGAAAGATCTCCTTCCGCCCGCAGCTGTTGAAATGCGCGCAAAGAGGCCGCCGCCTCTTTCGTGTGTACGCCCACGATCCCCATGCGGTTGACCACGTCCTGCGCCTGCCGCACCGCCGCCACCGCCTCCCCGTCCGCAGGCTCGGCCATGCACGGAAACGCCAGCTCCATCGCCCTTTCCAACAGAATGCCCGTCGGCTTACCCGCCCCATCGCGAACAATCTCGCCGCCGTCCGGGTCTTCCGTATGGGACGTGATCCCAGCTCGTTCCAACGCCATACTGTTCACCCACGCCGCGTGTCCGCACTTGCGAGCAAGGTAAACCGGATGCTCCGCCGTCACCGCGTCCAACTGCGCAGCCGCAGGAAACGCGCCGCCCTCCCACACCGACTGGTCCCAGCCCCGGCCCGTCAGCCACTGACCGGGCGCCGCATCCGCAGCCCGCTGTCCGACCTTCTCCAGCGCTGAAGACAGAGTCCCGACGCCGCTCAGATCGATCTCCTGCAGACTCAAGCCATAGGAAAGAAAGTGGATGTGGGCGTCGATAAAACCGGGCACGACCGTCGCGCCCCGCAAATCAACCTCCCGTCCTCCCGGCGCCAACAGCGCCCGCATTTCGCTATCGCTTCCTGTAGCCAGAAAGCGGTCGCCTGCGATCGCCGCCGCCGTAACCCGGGGCCGCCCCACGTCCATCGTATGGATGTTGCCGTTGAATAGCACCAAGTCCGCCTGCACAGGCCGCTCCAAGTGTGATCAACTCAAAAAGGCGGCCTGTACTTCTCCTACAAGCCACCAATTCCTTTTATTCGCCCTTCATCTGTTATACCATACAGCCGCTGGAGCGCCACTGTAACGGTCGCTTCTGAACTGCAACCGGCAAACCGTGTACTGCTCTAAGCAGGAGCGGCACCGCAAGCCAGCTGTCCGCCAACGCCATGCCCTGGGTCTTATACTTCGCGCCATGACTGCTCGAACAGAGTTCCTGCCCATCAGCATCGGGACTCTCATCCTGCTGCTCTGGGCCGGCGCAATTGCATGGCTGACACATCGCCGTGACGAGCGGCGCTGGGATCTTCTGTCCGCTGCCCTGCTGGCCGCAATGTTCGCAGCCTTCTTCGGGCGCACCATCAGCGGCGCCGTCTACCAGCCGGCCAACGGCGGCGACCTGGTCAGCTTCCTCTTCCCCATCTACCGCTTCGCCGCCCGCACCATCAGCCAGGGACAACTGCCTCTCTGGAATCCCCACCTCTACGGCGGCGCGCCTTTCATCACCGACATTCAGGCCGGATTCCTCTATCCCCCCAACCTGCTGCTCTTCCTGCTCAATCCCGCCTTCGACTATCGCTGGATGCAGCTGCTCAGCATTGGCCATCTCTGGTGGGCTGCGCTCGGCGTCTACACGCTGTCGCGCACCCTCGGCTGTAGCCGGCCCGCCGCACTCCTCGCCGGTCTCGCCTTCGGCCTCTGCGACATCCTCTTCATCCATCTCGGCAACCTCAATCTCATCGCCGTCCTCGCGTGGAGCGCCTGGATCCTCACCGCCTGCCACCTCGCTCTGACCCACCGCAGCCTTCCTTGGACCGGTGTCGCCGCCGTTCTATTCGCGATCGCCAACTACGCCGGCCATGCCCAGAGCAGCTACTATCTGGCCATGATCGTGGCGATATATTCAATGGGCCTGTTGGGAGTTGATTACTGGGAGAATCTGGCTACAGGATCCCACAGGACTGCCCTTCGACAATCCCTGCCGAGCCTTCAATACCCTCTCACCGTCTTCATCCTCACAGCCCTCCTCTCGGCCCCAATCCTTCTCCCCGCATTCGAAATGCTCCCTTACACCCAAAGAGGAGAATTCGAATACCAGGACACCGTATCCTACTCACTCGCGCCGGGACCCGCTATCATCGGCCTGCTGACACCCGGCTTCTTCGGACGCGGACCAGCGGCCTATTGGGGTTCGTGGGACCGGGTCGAGCTGCCCTACACTGGTCTGGTAACGCTCCTCCTCGCGGCCGCTGCCTTCCTCTTGCCAATTCCGGAGAGGCGGCGTCGACTGCTTCCCTGGCTGACTTTGGCTCTGTTCGGCTTTGTCACCGCACTCGGCGGCGACACACCGGTGCACGGATGGCTGACACGGTTCCTGCCTGTCTATGGAAGCTTCCAGGCACCGGCCAGATCCATCGTCCTCTGGGCGCTGGCACTGTCCGTGCTCGCGGCAATCGGGTTAGATGCTCTGCTGAATCCACGGGACAACAACAGGGGCAATCCCCTTTCTCCCCATTTCTCACTCTATCTTTCCGTGATAGGCATCAGCGGACCCGCGCTCCTCCTCGTCCTCGTCCCCTTATTTGTCGTCACGACGCGGCCGCTCAACGGGGACCCCGTTGCACTGCAGCGCGCATCAACGGCCGGCCAGGCCCTGCTGCTTGCCTCCTTCATATGGGTTGCTGTACGGCTTCTGCTCGCCTGGTACCGGCGCCACCGCATTACGAGCGGTACTGTATCCGCGCTCCTTCTTGCCCTCCTTCTATTCGAACTGTTCGTAGCCGGCGCTACCATTGACACCAGCAGGAATGATCCGACGAGCAAGTTTCGCCATCCGGAAATCTTTGCTTTCCTGCGCGAGCAAGCCGGCGAAGAAGCTGACTGCGCCCCTACCGAAACTGCGTCCTGTTCTGACGATTCCGGCACACCTTCTAGCCACTACCGTATCGACACCCGTACCGGCATCCTCGATCTGTGGCAGCCGAGCACTGCCGCCCTCGCCGGCTTGCAGGACGTATGGGGCATTTCCAACCCGTTGGAATTAGTGCACTGGCATACGCTTTGGGAAAACAACGGCGGCCGCCATACCCGCATCTATGACCTTCTCAACGTGCTCTACGTGATTGTGCGCGACGGCACACCCCTGCCGGAGCAATATACCCTCGCCTACGACGCCCCCGGCCCCCTCGCAGTCTACGAAAACCCTGATCCACTGCCCCGCGCCTGGCTGGTTCCCGCAGCCCAGGTCCTCCAAGACGAAGAAGCCGTTCTAACTGCCATAACGCAGCCGTCGTTCGAACCGCTGCACACCGTCGTACTGGCGCAGCACCATGACAGTCCGTCCATTCCCGCGGCCACGGACGAGTCAATCCCACCAAGCACGTCAGAATCCGTATCGGTCCTCGCATACAGCCCGAATGAGATCATACTGGCTGCCGATACCGAAAGGCCTGGCTATCTTGTTCTCAGCGAAGTCTGGTTCCCGGGCTGGCTGGCGACCGTAAATGGCGAATTCGCCCCCCTGTGGAGGGCCAACTATACCCTGCGCGCGCTGGCAGTACCCTCGGGAGAACTGGATGTACGACTATGGTATGCGCCCGAAAGCTGGCGCCGCGGCCTTTTTCTTTTTAGCGTGGGGATACTGTTGCTGGTGGGTCTTGCACTTTGGCGGACTCTCGGCAGGAGTAGTAAAGACCACGAAAGGCTCTAAGAGCCTGTTTGAAAACTAAGTAACGGGTGCAACACGACGAAGCATAGTGCATAGGGAAGCGAGGTAGATGAAGCCTTCGCTACCTCCCTATTCTACCAAGCAGAAGTTTTCAAACGCCTATCTCAGTCCAGGCTGGGATTCGGCCAGGGAGCGAGCGATTGCGCTTGGCCGCCCTTACCCGCCAGTTCCTGAAAAAGAACGGTCGTGACGCGGTCTTGGGGCACAAAAGTGGAAAGATACAACTCGCCATAGGCGCTGACGCTGGTGTTGGTGAAGATAGTGTACGCGACCGGCCCGTGCGCTCCGTGTAGGTAAGAATAGCTGCGCAGGCGGCTGTAATCGTCGTAACCGTCCTCGTGGCTGTCTGCCCACAACCCGTAAAAGTCGGGATAGGCGGACAGGGCGCTGAAAAGCTGCCGGAAGCGGGCAGTGTGACGGTAACGCAGTGTCATGGCTCGCCATTGCTGCATATTGGCCAGGGCGATGGGCCGCCACCCGCGCCCCAGCATCTCGCGCAAGCGCCCCCCTGGAGCCAGGAGGAAAGCGATGTTATTGGGGCCCGCAGCAGTCGTCCGGGCAGCCTGGATCTCGGCCAAGCTCAAGGCGTGAAAGGAGAGCAGTGCACGGTTGACGCCGACGATATCGGCGAAGGGGTCCATGAGGAACGCAGGCGCGCACAGACTGTCCAACAACGCCCAGACCTGCGCAAAAACATCATCGCTGCCGAGAGCGCCGCGCACGAGCGACTTGTCAGTCACCTCGCTGGCCATGGCGAAAAACTCGCGGCGTTCAAAGGATGTGAGTTGGAAGGCCTGCGCCAACCCCTGCAATATCGCCCCGTCAAGCCGCGCCTGCTCGCCTCGTTCAATCTTGCCCACAATCCGCGCGGTCAACCCCGTCTCTTCTGCCAGCTGCCGCTGGCTCCAACTGTGACCGCTGGCAAAGTCAATTTGCTCCCGGCGCAGCGCGGCGACGACCTTTCCGAAAGTCCTGTGTTCCACCCCTTCCTCCCCGTTGTCGGCCGTCTGTGGTCAGGTAGGCGCTACGCCCCTCTTGCATCCCCATTAAAGGATATTATATCAACCAACGTACCGAATTCGGAACCTCGGTGTACCGGATTCGGTATATCTGGACACGACAAACTCCTTTGAATGCGCGTATTCTATTCTTGGAACTGCATAAAACCTCTACCCCGGCACCATTGCCAAAACACGAAATGACAGTTCGCTGTCTGCTGTTCTCTTCGGGGACGACCTGACTTCGGAGACCGCCGGACAGGTCAAAAAGGGAAAGCGGCGGCGTTCTCATCAATAGGAGATGACGGCCGCGACGAGGAGGCACGCAATGCCGCAAACAAATCCATTCAGAATGGCAGTTGACATCGGCATGATACTGGCATTCACCCTGACCGCGTTTTTTGTCCTGTTCTCTGCAACGACACCTGCTTGGACAGATGCGGTGTCTCTGGCCCCGGCGGGCACGCATCCCGTACCAATCGCGGACAAAGGCGTCGTCAGCACCGAACCCCACATAGCGACGGCTGTCATAGGGATGGAAGTTCTGCGTCCAACTGTGAAGGAAGCCGTTTCAGCCGCCCAGACCGTGGTGACAGATGTATGGGACGCGCTCCACGCCCGCAACATCGCCCCATCGGACATCCGGATCAGTCACTACAACATTTATGCCGAACCCTTCGGCCCGGACGGTATACGCAATGAAGATGAGATGCGTTACCACGCCAGCAACACTATCTTCGTCACCATTCGGGATCTGGACAGCATCGACGCCGTGCTGGATGCGGCCATTGACGCCGGCGCCAGCAACATATATAGCGTCGATTTCACCCTGCCTGATCCGGCCGCAGTCGACTCCGAAACGCACGCACGCGCCGGCCCGCGCCAGAACTGACCATCTGGCGAAGCGGCTCGGATTGAGCACGGCCGGCGCGTTCGACACCGGCGAAACGAAACCTGTACACTTGCGTTCACAGGCGAGCTTCTTTTGCGCGGCGCGTGCGCTGGCATGCCAGTGTGAGCCTGAACTATTGAAGGGAGGCAGTCAGGCCACAGGTGAACCCGGCTTTCCATCGCGCGACCGAGATCGATCCCACCCGAGCGCTCTATTTCTTTAATCGGGGCCTCAGATTCGTTGAAATGAACGAAACTCGTAGCGCCAGAACCGATTTTCAACGCGCGCTATTTCGCAAGAGCGGACAGCGACGACGAGCTCGCGGGTAAGATCTCAAGGGAGTTGCGGCTCTTGCCATAGACTACCTGATATCGCCGCTCAGGCGAGCATCAGCCGCGCAAAGCGCGGATCGGTAATCAGGTTTTGACAGTTGGCCGCGGGGTCGATCCGGTCGGAAACTCGGCCCGCTCACAGATGTAGGAGGTATCTCAGCGGGCTTCCGGCCCTGGTTTCTATATCTGCGATTTTCTCCAAAAAAGACCAAAACCGGCAACCCACCGTTGTAACCGCAAAACTGCCCGATTTCAGTACAAAAAACGGTTCCATCCGTGCCCGCCTGTCGATACAATGAGGTGTCGCCATCGGCGGACAACCGTGGCCGCCCTAAACTTGAGGTGCCATCTCACATGATCAAAGATATCGCTCTGATCGTCCTGGGAGTATGGGCCTTCTTCTATATAAGCGACCGCATGGAGCCCAACACACTCAGGAACGCGACCGTCTTCAGCATAATCGCTGTCGTTCTGCGGCTTGCCTGGGCAGTTATTGTAAGAATGTGGGAGGCCTCGCCGCCATTTTAACGTACAGGCGTACCTTACCGGCGCAAAGCACGCGTCCGCAATCAGCCCGTACCTGTTGGCCGCGTGAACGACTTGGTCACCGTGGCGACCGGCAGAGTTGTTGTAGGTCCGACTCTGCCGGCCGAGACCCCACTCTCTCCTCACTCCTCGTCACTCTCTCCTCGCCCTACGGCAGCACCGCCTTCGGCATCTTGCAGACCATCGTGTACGCCGGATCATAGATGTTCCCAAGATCGTACTCCACCGTCTGCCCCATCAGAATGTGCGCGCCCACCGCATCGATCCCCAAATCCTTCTCCAGCCACCGGATCATCTCCGTCGTCGCATGTTGCGTAGCCTGGTCCAGCGGACGCGCGTTGCCCGCTGCAAAGATATACGCCTCGTTTTCCCCTCGCGGCCAGTAGATCCGCCGCCCCTTCTGCACATCCACCGTAAAGCCCACGTCAAACGAGATCTCAACACCGGTGCCCACGATCTCGCCATCCCCCTGCACCGCATGTCCGTCGCCAATGTGAAAGAGCGCACCGGGCACAAAAACAGGAAGATAGACGGTCACCCCTTCGACAAAGCCGCGGTAGTCCATGTTGCCGCCGAAAGGGCCGGAAGTTGCAGTCGAAATCGCTTCGCCCCGGTCCGGCGCCACCCCAAAGCAGCCCGGCATCGGCGCCAGCGGCAACGTCAGCGCACCCAGGCTGGTCTGCGGTTCCTCCAGGGTCACCGTGCCTGCCTCGTTATCCACCCGCCAACTGGCCAGCTCCTGCCCCTCCGCAGGCCAGGGCATATTGGGAACCTGCTCCGGATCGACCACATTTGGCGCCACCATCGTCCGCGTCCACCCGTAAGGGCGGTTGCACAACAGCTTGTCCAAATGGACTACCAGCGTGTCCCCCGGTTCCGCCCCCTCCACATAGAACGGCCCCGTCATTGGGTTGCCCCCTGACGTTACCTGTTGACCGCTGCTGTCCTGCCCTCTGGCGTCGACCGTCGTTGTTTCGACGCTGTCACCCGGCTGCACACGCAACACAGGCGGATGCGAACCGATCGTACTGAAATAATGGTCCGGCTCGAACTGATGAGTAGCCATACCTCTTTCCTTTCGCGGCTGTCTGATGAGACGGCTATGATTTGTATGTTTTTTGGGATTACTCGAGTGTGATTGGCCGGGGAAAATCAGCCCGAATGCCGTCAGCAGCCACCCGGGCCTGTCACCTTCTCAATTGGCGAACAACTGCCCGGTCGGCCCGATGGTCATCGCCGGCAGCGCTTCTTGACTGCTGATCATGTGGTCAAGCAGCTGTAGTTCCCGCCCCAGATAGTAGTTGCCCAGCTCCAGAAGCTGCGGCACACCCTGTAGCGCCAGCATGCGGTGTTTGTCTTCAGGACGCACCTGCAAAGTGATGGCAGTGAGAAAGGCTAGGCTGGTGGCATCCTCCGGCAGACGGTCCAATTTCAGTTGCACGCCCGTAGCCTTCGTCAGAAGCTCGACATAGCGCGTGATCTTGGGGCGTACCTTGTGGGCGCGCTCGACCGCCAGTTTCGTATCCCCGTCGGTCACCGGAAAATGCCGTACACGTCCCGTGAGATAGGGCAGATCGCGATTCAACGCCTCGATGCGGAATCGACGTGTACCCACAACCTGGATATTCATTCTTCCGTCCGCCTGCCGGT
>JAPPKG010000297.1:0-14716 GCA_026914085.1 Caldilineaceae bacterium
TGATACCTGTTTTCGGCCAGTTCCAGGTCACCTCGATCAGCAAGAACAGCCTGCCACTCGTCTACCTGGCTATCGGCCAAGCCATCATCGTCATCGCCGGCGGCATCGACCTATCCCTCGGCGCGTTGCTTCTGCTAACCAACGCCCTCGCAGCCCGCTTCATGGACGATCAGCCCTTTGCAATGGTGCTCTTCATCGCCATCATCCTCATCGCCGGTCTCGGCATCCTCAACGCGCTCGTTGGCTACATCATCAGCGTATCCGGCGTGCCCGACATCGTCGTGACGCTGGCCACAGGCTACATCTGGTCCGGTTTCGCCCTCTGGATCCTGCCATCCCCCGGCGGTGGCACCGCCCCCGAATTCCGCTGGCTCTTCACCGGCGCCCAGTCCGGGATCGGCGGCACCTACGTTATGCCCATCCTGATGATGATGGTTCCAGCAATTCTTGTCTTCCTTCTTTCCAGGCATACCCGCATAGGGCTGTCCATCTACGCAATTGGCAGCGACAGCGTCGCCGCCCGCCTTGCCGGCCTTGACGTCCGCCGCGCTAAAGTTTCCTCCTACGCCATTGGCGGCGCAATGGCCGCGTTCGCCGGCCTCGCCACCGTCGCCCTCACCGGCACCGGTGACCCCCGTTTCAGCGTCGGCGCCAACGCCACCCTCAACAGCGTGGCCGCCGTCGTTCTCGGAGGCGTCGCCCTCGTCGGCGGCACCGGCCTGGTTCTCGGCGCCGTCGCCGCCGGCGTTATCTTGATCATGCTCAACCCCATTCTCAGCGCAATGGGCATCGACCCCAACAACGCCCAGATCATCCAGGGCCTCTTGATCGCCGGCGTGATGATGGTCGGCGGCCTTGTCACCCTCCTGCGGGAGCGGTCTGCATGAGCCACTCCAACCGGCCCCCGCAGACCGACTCTGCCTCCGCCGCGCCCGGCCGTCCTGCCGCGGGTGCTGTAGCCCGCGTCGCCGCACTCGCCTCCGACCACCCGACACTTGCGCTGACAGGTATCCTTGCCATCCTCGTCCTCGTGACGGGCTTCATCGAACCGAACTACCTCTCCGTCAGCGGAGCGCGTAACACTCTGCTGCAGGCCGCCCCGCTCGGCATCCTTGCCGGCGCCCAGACCATCCTCATGCTCACCGGCGGCATCGATCTGTCCGTGACCATGATTGCAACCGGCTCCGCCTACGTAGCCGCCAATCAGTCTTCCGAGGGCGCCGCTGTCGCCATCCTTTTGGGCGTCCTGGTCGGCCTCGTGGTCGGCAGCGCAAACGGTGTCGGCGTCGCTGTCTTTCGCGTCAATCCCCTCATCATGACCCTGGCCATGTCCGGCATCCTGCTCGGCCTCTTCACCGCTTGGGCACAGACCATCCTGCAGGGCTCAACGCAGATGGGTCCCTTCCTCAAACTGATCGGTGGCGGCTCTTTCCTGGGCAATCGCATCCCTTACAGTGTCGTCGTCTGGGCCCTCATCGCCGGGGGACTGATCTGGCTCCTCAGGCGCACAGGCTGGGGGCGGCTCCTCTATGCCATCGGCGATAACGAGGTAGCCGTGCGCCTCGCCGGCGTACGCGTCTGGCAGGTGCGCATCACCGCCTACATCGTGGCAGGTGTCCTGGGCTCCATCAGCGGAATCCTTCTCGGCGGCCGCACCGGCGCCGTCGACCTCCAGCTTGCTAACGCCTTTCTCCTGCCGTCCGTGGCTGCAGCTGTAATCGGCGGCACCTCCATCTTCGGCGGCGTCGGCGGCTACACAGGCACCATCCTCGGCGCGCTCATTCTCAGCGTCCTGAACTCGATGCTCACCTTCCTCAACGTCGGCCAGGCCATCCAGCAGGTCGTCTACGGAACGATCGTCCTGGCCTTGGCGTGGGGCTACGCTGGTCTCACGCGCAGGGCGTGAAAGAGAAAGATCTGCGGGCACGCTACGGATTGAGAGTGACTTGCCTGGTTTGGGACAGGAACCTGAACGGGGTTATTCGGGAACCATTCAGATGGATTAACCCAGTTTTGAGGGGGATAGCTGGGTATCAGAAGCAGCGGCAGGACGCACCTCCGGGAGAAACGTACAGTGACCATCGCAACTACAAGTCTCCATCACGGACACACAAAACTGAATCTCACCATGATGGACGTACTAGGCCACCTGATCATCTGGCTTCTGATCTCGTTAGTCACGTTTGGAATCGGCCTGTTCTTCTGGCCCTACGCGTCAGCCAAACTGATCATCAATGCCATCGAGCTGGAAGATCGGACTAGGTCTTCGGTCGGCAGGCTTGAGTGCCAACTCAGCGTCGGTCAGCAGATTGGGCACATAATCCTGTGGATACTACTGTCTATCATTACGTTCGGCCTGGCCTACCCTTTCTATTTCTTTGGCGTTGTCAGAACGGCAATCGACCGAACTAGAATCGTGTAGTCTATAGGCAGAAAAATCTCATAGAGGTGAAACAATGAGCGTCTCTAACGTTGCTATAGTCGGAACCGGCTTCATGGGCCCTGCCCATACCGAAAGCCTGCGCCGCCTGGGCATCAACGTGGCCGGCATCCTCGGCTCCTCCGCCGAGAAATCCCAGCGCGCCGCCGCCGACCTCGGCATCCCCAGAGCATACAGCGACTTTGCCGACCTCCTGGCCGACGGCGAGATCGAGTCCGTCCACATCACCTCCCCCAATCGCCATCACTTCGAGCAAACAAGCCAGACCCTCCAGGCCGGCAAACACGTCCACTGCGAAAAGCCGCTCGCCATGACCTCAGCCGAATCCGGCGCGCTTGTGCAGCTGGCTAGCGAAAGCGGACTCGCCGCCGGCGTCAACTACAACATGCGCTTCTATCCTCTCAACTGGGAAGTCCGCTCCATGATTCAGAGAGGCACCCTCGGCCAGATTCACTCCATCACCGGCAGTTACGTGCAGGACTGGCTCCTCTACCCCACCGACTACAACTGGCGCGTTCTCAGCAGCGAAGGCGGCAAACTGCGCGCCGTCGCCGACATCGGCACCCACTGGCTCGACCTCGTCCAGTTCATCACCGGCCTTTCCGTCACCGCCGTGCAGGCCGACCTCAAGACCGTCTATACCACCCGCCAGCGCCCCACCAGCGAAGTCGAGACCTTTTCCGCCAAGGTCCAGGCCCCCGACGCAACCGAGTCCATCGACATCGAGACCGAGGACAGCGGCGCCGCGCTCCTCCGCTTCTCCAACGGCGCCCACGGCTCGCTCTGGGTCTCCCAGATAACCGCCGGTCGCAAAAACTGTCTCCGCTACGAGATCGCCGGCTCCGAAGCCTCAGTCGCCTGGAACAGCGAACAGCCCAACGAACTCTGGATCGGCCACCGCAACCAGCCCAACCAACTCCTGCTCCGCGACCCCGGCCTCGTCTCCGAAGCCGCCCTCGCCCACATCGGTTATCCCGGCGGCCACAACGAAGGCTACGACGACTCCTTCAAGCACTCCTTCAAGTCCTTCTACGACTACATCGCCGCCGGCGACCTCAACGCCCCCCAACCCTTCCCCACTTTCGCCGACGGCCACAAAGAAATCCTCCTCTGCGAAGCCATCCTCCAAAGTCACGAGCAGGAGCGGTGGGTGGAGATCAATAGTGATTGAGACGTGCTCCTGACGTGTGGTGTGGCTGAGCACACTTTGGCGCCTTTGGTGAAACGTATACTGTCCAACGAGAAAACTGTCCATGCGAGTGCCTGGGGAAGCCTGAACAAATGCAAGAGATGTCAAAATGAGGAAGTCCTATCTGAAGGGATTCCTGCTTACTCTGATGCTCGGGCCGATCGGGCTGTTCTATTTGAATGTGCCCCTGGCACTTGCATTCACGATTCTGATGGTGCTCACCGGGGCGATCAGTATAGGCTTTGTCGTGCTCTTTTGGCCCCTTTCACTTGTTGCTGGTATCTTCGCAGTCAAGAAGTCAAACGCTGAGGCAAAGGAGAAAATAAAGAGTGTCGCGAAGAAACCAAGACCACAAGAGGGAGTGGATCCGAAGAAAGTGGTGAAGGGCCTTGCTGACTTTCGCCTCCCTTCTTCGACACTCGCAAAAAAGAGTCGGCAAAGAAGGGCCAAGGGACAAGCCAGGTGGATCAGGCCCGGAGAGAGCGTAAATGTTGGAGAATTCAGCATCCAAGGAGGATTCTTCTACTTTGGTGACCAACTGACTGATATGGCGCGCTTCACTGCCGCTAGTGACGCGTCCCTAGTCAATCCAAACCTGGACATTGACTTCAAATATCCCAACTATGCTGGCTACCAAGTGGACTATTGGCCCAGTTACAGCCGCATCTCACCCAACTGCCGTGCTGCATATATCGAGTGGCTCGCCAGCGACCGTTCTGACCCTGAGACATACATAGGGTATGTCTTCCTCTACTTCTACGGCATCGAAAGACGTTTGCTTGTTGACGACGCGAAGGGCGTAGTCTCAGATAGCGAACGAAAGGCTCTGATACGGGAACTGAAACGACTGAGAAGCATTTATGGCGACAAACTTTCGTTTCGCTCCTATGTGACTGACCTACTGTCACATGTTTGGATCTTAAATCACAAAAGCCTTGGTCCAATACCTGATTTCGACCTATTGGTTGCGAGAAATGGCTTTACATCCGCATTCAAATTCAGGCTGGCCAACATTGTCCAGAACGGAGAGCCTGTCGATGCGGAATTAGCCCTCGCTTGGGTGAGGAGCCATCCTGAATATACATTACGCACGCCAGCCCGTCGTTGTCCGGACGAATTCAATGCCCTCTTCAAGATGCGATACTGGAGCAAGTTTGGCGACGGTCTAAAGGTAACACCTACCAAGACGAGACTACAGCTCGATTACCAACCCGCAAGCCCTTCCCTGATCGAATACTATACCTTCAGACCCGAACTTCCCGACGTAAGTCGATTTAGGGGACCCTTCAATGTACTGGTCTCTTTGGCCGAATCTTGCACCAGCGAACTCGCTCAATTCAGTCGCTTTGTCGGTCGACCCGAGAATTCGCATGATTCTTTGCTCGCCTTCTCATTCTTGCCCAACGACCTGGCTGCCAAGGTCTCCAATCCCCGTCTCGATAAATTCAGGTCGTGGATAAAGACGCAGGTAGATGGTCCGAGCGCACTGGTCTCAGTCAAATCGATTCTTGACCATTTTGGCAAAGGCGCCCCCTCAAAAATAAATAAGAGGGAAGCCGAAATGTTGTCAAATATCGCTGAGAAAGCAGGATATGGCGTCGCGCCGGATATTCGGTTTCACAATGCTAAGCCTGAAATTAACGGCAAGATCGTACTCTTCCATGGCGGACACGGAGACAGCTTTTCTCCGTCACAGGAGTTCATAAAGGTCAGCACGATGCTGCGCCTTGGCTCTCTTGTCGCCGCCGCAGACGACCATATCAGCGACACGGAAGTTAAGGCCCTGAGGGACGTGATCTTTCAGGAAAGTCGTCTTTCGGAAACGGAAAGACGGTCGCTCGATGCATATCTGCTGTGGCGTCTCAACACACCCGCAAACATGTCGGGTTTGAAAAGTCGGTTAGATGCTCTTGGAACTGGCGAAAAAGTTGCCATCAGCCACATATTGGTCAGCGTTGTGCTGGCAGACGGCAAGATCGATCCTTCAGAGGTCAGACAGCTCGAAAAGCTCTACATGCGACTTGGTCTCGACAAGGGGTCGGTAGCCAGTGATATTCACAAACTTTCCTCCAGCAGGATTCAGCGCTCAGACAAAGCCGCGATTCTCTCCTCTACCCCCTCGACCCAGCCTGCTTCTTCCTTAGCCCTTGATCGCGATCTTGTGCGACTGCTTGAAGCGGAGACCAAGGAAGCTCAATCCGTCCTTGAGTCAATATTCGCCGAAGATGACCTCGATGAAGAACTCGAAATCGAAACGCCCACTGTTTCTCCCCCGAGAAACGGGTCGATCGAGGGACTGGACTCCCCATTTCAAGAACTCTACGGCAAGCTTGTCACAAAGGCAGATTGGACCAACGAAGAATTGGAGGAGCTTTGCAATGAACTCCACCTTTTGCCCGCTGGGGCTGTCGAAACGATTAACGACTGGGCGTTTGACAGAGTAGGCGCACTCTTGATAGAAGACGGCGCCACCTTGTTTGTCGACCTTGACCTGGCCGAAGAGATTTCCACTTTGCAAACCCAAGAACCGATGGCATGACTTTAGCTCGAAAGCGAATACGAACCAGAGAACGTGACGCAATTATCCAGTCGCTCAAGGCAGGTGTCGCTCCACGTGCCGGTATCCAACACATACAGGTTGGACGTGTCAACGAGATCCAGGCCATCAACAAGGACATAGATCGAATTGCGCAGGGCGGGTCTGCATTTCGTCTAATTATAGGCGAATACGGCTCTGGCAAGACCTTTTTTCTGAGCGTTATCAGGGCAATTGCCCTCGAAAAACAGCTGGTTACGGTTAACGCGGACCTGGCGCCTGACAGACGGATTCACGCATCCTCAGGACAGGCCAGGAATCTCTACTCAGAACTCATGCGCAACATGGCGACGCGGAACAAACCGCAGGGCAACGCTCTGACGGCCATTGTCGAAAGATTCGTCAACAGCGCCCACCAAGCTGCCACCTCGGAAGGAGTGTCCGTTGCCGCCGTGATCGATGAACGCCTTTCGTCCATATCTGAACACGTTGGCGGGTATGATTTCGCCAAAGTTATCGAGTCGTACTGGCATGGGCATGAAACCAGTGATGACGAACTCATGTCAAACGCCATCCGCTGGCTGCGAGCGGAATTCTCGACAAAAACCGATGCTCGCAAAGCGCTCGGCGTCCGTGACATCATTTCAGACACCTCCTTTTACAGCAACTTGAAGATCATGAGTCTGCTTGTGATCCAGGCCGGATATAGGGGTTTGCTGGTCTGTCTGGACGAAATGGTCAACCTCTACAAACTCAGCAGTACTCGCGCCCGCCTGTCGAACTACGAGCAAATTCTGTGGATCCTCAACGACTGTCTTCAGGGCACTGCAGAACACTTGGGGTTTCTGCTGGGGGGCACGCCAGAGTTTCTTCTCGACACGCGCAGGGGACTGTACAGCTATGAGGCCCTTCAGTCGCGACTGGCAGAAAACAGTTTCGCGCAACGGGCCGGCGTTTTCGATTACTCCTCCCCCACTCTTCATCTGGCAAACCTGACTCCTGAAGAGGTTTACATCCTGTTGCACAACATCAGGCGCGTCTTCGCGTCGGGCGATGAAACTCAGCATCTTGTCCCTGACGAAGCCTTGGAAGCATTTCTACGCCACTGCAGCGACACGATCGGCGATGCCTATTTTCGAACACCTCGCAATACCATAAGAGCATTTGCCGATCTGTTGTCTGTCTTGGAGCAGAACGAACACCTGGAATGGCGAGACCTGATCGATACTGTATCGATCCCGGAAGATCGGGCCAGCGATATGCCAGGCACAGCGGATGCCCCGGATGGTCTGACCAACTTCACTCTGTGACAATGAATGACGAATTCTTGCTCCTGCATCCCACTGTCCAGAAATGGGTCTACATACAGGGATGGCGCGACCTTCGGGAAATTCAAAAAAAAGCCATCAAGCCGATACTCTCCGGCCAATCCGATATCGTAATCAGCGCGCCGACCGCTGGGGGAAAGACGGAAGCAGTTTTTCTACCGGCCTGCAGCGCAATCGCCGGCGAGACTGATGGCTTTGGCATCTTGTACATTAGCCCCCTGAAAGCCTTGATAAACGATCAGTATCGTCGGCTAGTGGGCCTTGGCGAAATGCTGGAGATGAAAGTCACTCCTTGGCATGGCGACAGTCCCCAATCCAAAAAGAAAAAGGCCAGGCAACTGCCGGAAGGCATTTTGCTCATCACGCCCGAATCCCTCGAGGCTCGACTCATACGTGATTCTGGATGGCTGCAGGCAGCGCTTGAGTCACTGAAATACATCGTCATTGACGAATACCATGCTTTTGTAGGCTTCCAACGCGGCCACCACCTTCAATCTCTGTTGACCCGCCTCGAACACCTTCTGGATCGCCAGCAGACCCCGATCCCCAGGATAGCGTTGAGCGCTACAATTGGAGACTTGGATGGTGTTCTGAAATCTCTGAGACCCGACAGTGCGCTTCCCGGGGAACTGATCATTGATTCAGAAGGGCGAAGTGCCCTGAGAATGCAGTTGCGAGGCTATATTCACAACGCAACCGGTGAACAAACAGCGCCGACTGAGCAGAGGATCGCCAGTGACCTTTTTGGACTGTTGCGGGGCGATTCCCACCTTGTCTTCGCCAACAGTCGAAAGAAGACCGAACTCTACGCGGCACTGTTACGCGACTTATGCGAAAAAGACTTTTTGCCCAACGAGTTCTTTCCCCACCACGGCTCCCTTTCGAAAGGTCTCCGAAGCGCGTTGGAACTTCGACTGCAGAAGGAGAATCTGCCCACTACCGCGGTATGTACCATGACATTGGAATTGGGCATTGATATCGGTAAGGTCAATTCGATTGCGCAAGTTACTGCCCCCCACTCGGTATCGAGTCTCCGTCAACGTCTAGGCCGTTCTGGGCGACGCGGCGAACCAGCAGTGCTGCGAATGTTTATTGTCGAGGATGAGTTGACGGTAAACTCTAGTCTTGTTGATAGGCTGCGCATTGAGTTGCTCCAAAGCGCAGCGATGATTCGTCTATTGCTGCGAAAATGGTATGAGCCACCCGATTCCGGACTGTTTCATTTCTCCACGCTCTTACATCAGGTTCTGGCGGTAATCGCTCAATGGGGCGGCGTACGCGCAGACCAGCTTTGGTCCCTTCTGTGCGAGTCAGGTCCATTTCAAAAGGTTTCTGTTGAACACTTTAAGGCACTTCTCTCCCAAATGGGGGCGAAGAGCCTGATTTCCCAGTTGCACTCTGGCGAACTAATCTTGGCTGAACAAGGTGAAAGGCTAGTCGACCACTATTCCTTCTATGCGGTCTTCGACACTCCACAGGAATTCCGGATTATCGTCAAGGAGGGGGGAAGAGTACTTGGATCGCTACCAATTGAGTCTCCAGTTGCTAAGGAACAGCACATTGTGTTCGGAGGCAGGCGTTGGATTGTCCTGGACGTAGACATAGAAGGAAAGACGATCTACGTTTCTCCTTCTGTGGCGGGCAAACCGCCAGACTTCGGTGGCGATGGGATGAATGTCCACAATCTGGTTCGCCAGGAAATGTTGAAACTCTACTTGGAAGGAGACTACCGGATAAAGGCGAATGGAAGTAAAGTCGATTTCATGGATGACACAGCCAGAAGGCTGTTCCAAGAAGGGCTGACTACATTCCAGGAGTTGAAGTTGGCCACCAGGCGTATTGTCAGCAGTGGCAAGAGTGTTTACTTGGTTCCCTGGATGGGGGACAAAATCGTGAATACTTTAACAATTCTGATGGTAAGAGCCGGCCACAAAGCAAACAGTTTTGCGGGAATCATCGAAGTCAGAAACGCGTCTCTCCCCGATATCTCAAAATGTCTGAAGACGCTCATTGAAGACCGAAATGTAAGCAATACAGATTTAGCCCGAATGATAGAGGAAAAAAGGACGGAAAAATACGACCATCTCTTGCCTGAGATCCTCTTGGTAGAAGGCTATGGGGCCAAGGCATTTGATGTGAATGGCACATTTGAGTGGCTCAACCAAGCCATCCGATTGAACCTATTGCAATCAGATTAGATTCTTCGACTCCATATCTGTAGTAGGTCAGGCGTCGTCCGGAAACCAACAAAGGAGCAACCACCCCAATGATGCAACTAGGCTACGCCAGCGCCATCCTCCCCGACCTCTCCCTCGAAGAGGTCGTCCAATTCACCGCCGACAACGGCTTTAGCACCGTCGAGCTCATGTGCTGGCCCGCCGGCAAAGCCGAGCGCCGCTACGCCGGCGTCACCCACATCGACGTCGTCGGCTTCACCGCAAACGACGCCGCCCGCGTCAACGACCTCGCCTCCTCTGCCGGCATAACCATCAGCGGGCTGGGCTACTACCCCAACCCTCTCACACCGGACCAGGACGAAGCCCAGGTCGCCATCGACCACATTAAACGCGTCATCGAGGCCTCCGCACTCCTCGGCATCGGTATCATGAACACCTTCGTCGGCCGCGACTGGACCAAATCAGTCGACGACAACTGGCCCCGCTTCCTCGAAGTCTGGACGCCCCTCATCCGCTTCGCCGAAGACCACAACGTCAAGATCGGCATCGAGAACTGCCCCATGGCCTTCACCAGCGACGAATGGCCCGGCGGCAAAAACCTCGCCCACACGCCCGCCATCTGGCGCCGTATGTTCGCCGACATCCCCAGCGACAACTTCGGCCTCAACTACGACCCCTCCCACATGATCTGGCAGCATATGGACTACCTCAAGCCGATCCGGGACTTCACCGACAAACTCTTCCACGTCCACGCCAAGGACGTGCGCCTCGACAAGCACCGTCTCGACGAAGTTGGCATCATGGCCACCCCGCTCGAATTCCACGTGCCCAAACTGCCTGGCCTCGGCGACATCGACTGGGGCCAGTTCTTCTCCGTCCTCAGCGACGTAGGCTACGACGGCCCCGTCTGCATCGAGGTCGAGGACCGTGCCTACGAAGACTCGCTCGAAAGCCGCAAAGCCTCCCTCGTCCAGAGCGGCCGCTATCTCAAGAACTTCATGCCCTGATCACGCCAACCAATAGACCACTCGGAAACCGTCCATGTCTCTAGAATCCGACATCCGCAATATCACCGAGAACAGCGGCGCCGAAATGGCCGTCTCCGCCCTCCACCTCGAGACCGGCCGGCGCACTGACGTCGATGCCCAGCGCGTCTACCCGCTCTGCAGCGTCCTCAAAATCCCCGTCCTCGTCGAAGCCTTCCGCCAGATCGAAGAGGGCCTCTTCACCCTCGACGACCGCTGGCAGCTGACCACCGCCGAAAAAAACCTGCCCAGCGGCATCCTCGTCTTCTTCGACGACGGCCTCGCCCCCACCGTGAAGGACCTGCTGACCCTCATGATCATCATCAGCGACAATACCGCAACCGACATGGTCATGCACCGTCTGGGAAAGGACGCCGTCACCCGCACCATGCACGACCTGGGCCTCACCGACATTCACGTGCCCTTAACCATTCGCGAGCTGTTCGACGACCTCCTCCCCTCCTCAGACCCCACCCAGGACATACTCGCCCTCGCCAAGGGGCCCCGCAACCGCACCGGCATCTCCTACAGCCTTGGCCCCGACAACGACACAGGCACCCCCGCCGCCCTCACCGAACTCCTGGCCCGCATCTGGCGCGGAGAAACCTTCAACCGCGCCGCCTGCGACGCCATGCTCGACATCCTCCTCAAGCAGCAGCTCAACGACCGCCTGCCCCGCTACCTCCCGCCCGGCACGCCCTGCGCCCACAAGACCGGCACCCTCCCCGGCATCCGCAACGACAGCGGTATCATCTACGCCGGCGACAACTCTCACGTCGCCGTCACCGTCTTCTCCCGCTGGGATGATGAAGCCGTCTCCGACGATCCCATCGCCAGCAAAGAACAGCCCATCGCCATCGACGCCGCCTTCGGCCGCATCGGCCGGCTCCTGTACGACACATTCTCTGAATCCTGACCTCATCCATGCCTGAATCCTCCACCCTCATCAGCAACGCCAGAATAATCGACGGCTCCGGCAACCCCTGGCAGTACGGCGACCTGCTCCTCACCGGCGACCGCATCGAAGCCGTCGCCCCGCCCGGCGCAATCCCCACAGCCAGCGTCGCCGAGCTAGTCGATGCCTCCGGCCTCGTCGCCTGCCCCGGCTTCATCGACATTCAGAGCCACTCCATCCTCTCCCTCATGATCGACGGCCGCTGCCTCTCCAAGATCACCCAGGGCGTCACCACCGAGATCATGGGCGAAGCCTGGACCCCGGCTCCCGTTGCCGGTCGCCACACCGACCCCATGGAAAACGCCATCCTGCCCATGCCGATCAGCGACGAATGGCAAGAGAAGATACGCGGCTGGACCCGCTTCGGCCACTGGCTGCAGGCCGTCGCAGACGCCGGCGTCTCACCCAATATCGGCTCCTTCCTCGGCGGTGGCACGCTGCGCCACGTCGGCAAGGGTATGGAAATGGGTCGGCCCTCCTCCGGCGAACTCGAACTCATGCGCCGCACCATGGAGGAGGCCATGGAGGACGGTGCCTTTGGCGTCTCCTATGCCCTCATCTACCCCCCGGACTCCTATACCGACACCGACGAGCTGATCGAGATCTGCAAAGTCGTCAGCCGCTACAACGGCATCTACATAACCCACATGCGCTCGGAAGGGGCGCAGCTCTTCGCAGGGCTGGAAGAGGCCCTGACCATCGGCCGCCGCGCCGACCTGCCCGTCGAGATCTATCATCTCAAAGCCTCCGGCGCCGCCAACTGGCACAAGATGCCTTCCACCATCGCCCGCATCGAAGAGGCCCGCGCCCATGGCCTCGACGTCACCGCCGATATGTATCCATACGCCGCCTCCGGCACCGGTCTCTCCTCACTGCTGCCGACCTGGACCGCGGCCGACGGGAATTTCTTCGCGAATCTGGAGGATCCAGGTGTGCGTGCGCGCATCCGCAAGGAAATGCTGGATGACCCGGCCAGCAATGGCCAACCTTCCACGCGCGGCGGCGCTTCCGGCGTACTACCTGTCGGTTTCCACAAAGAGGAAAATCGGTCCTTCGTCGGCAAAAACCTCGCCCAGATCGCAGCCGAAAGAGACCAGGACTGGCTCGACTGCGCCATCGACCTCCTGCGCTCTGAAGGCCAGCGCATCGGCACCATCTTTCTCTCCATTAGCGAAGACAACCTGCGCACCCAGTTGCCGCTACCCTGGATCAAGTTCTCCACCGACGCCGCAGGCGTCGATCCGGCCTGGGCAGCCGAACTCGGCCCCACCCACCCCCGCGCATACGGCACCTACCCCCGCGTTCTCGGCCACTATGTACGCGACCTGCGCCTCCTCACCTTTGAGGACGCTGTCCACAAGATGACCGGTGCCGTGGCCGACCGCCTCGGCCTGCGCCTACGCGGCCACCTGCGCACAGGCTTCTACGCAGACATCGTTCTATTCGATCCGCGCACCATCAGCGACCGCGCAACCTTCGCCGACTCCCATCAACTTTCTGTCGGCGTGCAAGACGTATGGGTCAACGGCGAGCGCGTACTGCGCAACGGAGAACATACCGGCGCCGTTCCGGGCAGGTTCGTCAGAAGAGATTAACTGTTTCTTGGGATTAGGCCTTCAGAAGCAACAGTCGGGAAAAGGAGGGTACCAGAAAAACGAGGATTTACAAGAGGGACTCGCCGTCCCCATTCACAGCGCCAATTCGCTTCAACTCTTCATCCAGCCGCAACCTGTGCAGCTCCATTCGCCAAATGGGCAGGCTGATGTTCAAGCTGACGATACGCCTGTTCAGCTCGTTAATGCGCGCTTCCCAGTCGCGAACACTGCGGCGCCACGACCGTGCAAAAGCCTCCCGCTCGCTCCCTGCGGCCTCTGCCCCCGCGCACGTCTGCTCCCATCGCCGCTTCATCTCCGCACGCAGCGCTTCGATCTGCGCCAACAGCTCCTTGCGATCACCGATCCAGTTCGGAGTCAGATTGTTGTCCTTGAGCAGCTTGTTCGCCATCCGCATATCGTCTGGCTCGTTGGGGAATCTGTCTAAGCGCAGCGGCTGTCCTTTGCCCGGAAGATTCTCAAAGGCGCCGTTTGCTGCCGCCTCATCTAGCTGCTCTGTTATCAGATCCTGCCATTCGTTCAGCCCCCGCCGTCGGCCGCGCCGGCGAGGGACATTTCCGACTTTCGGCGAAGACACCTTCTCTGTTGCACCCGGCCTGTCTTGCTCGCCCACAACCCCCTCCATCTGCAATCTGTATGTGAATCCTATCACAAAGCGAAGGCGACTCTCAAACTGGGATCGCCCCACTGAAAGGTGCCATAACCAAAATGAACTACGTTTTACAGCTGTTTTGGAGTCCCAACGACAAAAGACTTCGCGCGCTCTGGCGCGTGATACTACATTTCTTACTGATTTTTGCCGGACTGCAGAGCACTACGGCTGTACTGCGCCCCCTCTTTTCAGGAGCCGGGAGCAGCAGCGATAGCGGCCCGGACCCCATCGCAAATATGGTCGCCTTGCTGTTGACCGGCCTGATATATGTCGTCGTTACAATCGCCGCGGCCAGATTCCTGGATCGCCGCAGCTTTAGCGAATACGGCTTGGTCTGGAATACACAATGGCGCCGGGACCTGCTCTTTGGCCTGCTTCTTGGCGGTTTCCTGATGGGAGGAATCTTTGTCATTGAGTTGGCCATGGGATGGATCACGATCGAAGGCATGTTTGTTACACTTATGCCCTTCCCATTCTTTGTCGCCTTCCTCATCTTCCTGGTCCAAATGACACTGGTGGGCACCTACGAGGAGCTCGTCTTTCGCGGCTATCAGATGAAAAACATCGCCGAGGGCCTCAACTCCGGCCCCCTTAGTACCAGAACGTCCCTCTTCTTGGCGTGGATCGTAACCTCCATCCTCTTCGGACTGATTCACGCCGCCAACCCCGGCGCAACTGTAGGCACGACCCTCAAAATCACGCTGGCAGGTGTCTTCCTTGCACTGCCCTTCCTTTTGACCGGCGAACTCGCCCTTTCCATCGGCGTCCATATCGCCTGGAACTTTTTCCAGGGCAACGTCT
>JAPPKG010000210.1:0-14683 GCA_026914085.1 Caldilineaceae bacterium
CGATCGCCAACCCAAACACAGAGCCGTGATGGACCTCGGCCGAGAAGAATGGCTGGAGGCGCTCGGAATGGACGCCGCAGACATCCCGAAAGCAGTGATCATGGAGGGCTCCTGGTGGCGAGCCCAACGCACCGAGTGGCGCCTGAGCTACCTGGACGACGTGCGTGAACTCGCCTTCCCAGACATGTTCTACGGCTTCTGGCAAGGATCACCCGTCGTCTACTCCTGCGTCTACGGAGCACCAAGGGCCGTCGAGTTGGCACACCTGTTCGGAGTACTGGGCACCTCCCGGATGGTGATAATCGGCACCTGCGGCGCTCTAGATCCCGGGTTGGCTACCGGGGACGTGGTCGTCCCTTCGCGAGCCGTGGCTCGGGAGGGCGTAGCGCACCTCTACAAGACAGTGACCTCAGACCCCGGCATCGTCCGCTCCGACCGGCACCTGACCGCGCAAGGTAGGACTGCCCTGGAGAACAGGGGTATCAGAACCGCGGACTCCCTACATCTGACCTGGAGTTCCATCTTCGCCCAGAGCGGAGCCATGGTCGAGGAATGGCGGGAGACAGCCTACGGATCAGTCGACATGGAAGCCGCCACACTCTTCGCCGTAGCAAAACACTTCGGCTTCGCCGCCACAGCGCTGCTGGTGGTCTGGGATCAACTCACCGCCGATCGAAGCTTCCTCGACCCCCTAACGCCTGAGGAGCAAAGCAGTCTTGAGGTTGCCAACATGACCGTATTCGAGGCAACTCTGGACATAGTGTTGAGTCCAGACCACCTTTGACACATAAACCGGATTACCACAGACTCGCCTTAAGATCGAAGAAAAGCATAACCAACGATTTGGAGGTCATCCACGGTCCTCTTCTTCTGGGACCACGACCCAGACAACTCTCCTATCCATCGGATCCTAGCAACTCGATCATCCCTTCAGGTAAACCAAAGCGTTCCGATACCCTGACTTCCCTAAAACGGCTTGTCCTTCTTCCCAGGGATTCCTCAAGTAAGCTGACGTAGCGCCTTTGTGCACGATAGTCTCTTGCCGGCATCAATGCCTTCAATGCTATCACAAACCCCGTTGCTTCATCACCCAGTAATCGATTGTTTTCCAATGTGTTAACTATTCTATTGAAGGCATCGCCGCGTGAACACCCGATATCTTGGGCAATGGATATCAGATCTTCCTTGCCGCCACCTAGCCAGACATTCTGTTGGCAGAGCTTGATCAACAGACCTGCTAGCTTTTCGTTCGGCTTGTCAAGCGCTTCGACTTTCTTGATCTCCAGTCCCAGATCGCCTAACTGCCCTCGTTCTGCTACTGCCCCCAGAACCGGCAACATCGCCGTGTCCCTATTCAGAACATCGTAAGCTCTCCGCAAGACTTCAACACCATCGTCGACCAGTGACGAGTTACCAACGTGGCAGTCAAAGGAGGAGTGTCTTCTTCCCACGGTAAGAAATAGCTTTGCCCCAGCAGTTGGTGATTCACTGACCAAGTTAGCCAACACATGAAGGGGAACAGGCTGTCCCGCAGGAAGCACTCGATAAATCTCTTCTAATGTATCCACATCCGTCTGCCGTAAGGTAGGAAAGTCCTCTAAGCGTGCGGGGAAGGAGTAAAGGAACATTAACCAGTTGATAACTTCAGCAACGAACTGACGGGACCTACCGGAAGGCAAATTACTAAACAGTGGTATCACATCTTCTAAGGTTCTTCTATCCGCATCCATAATAAACATCGGATTAAAAACCTTCAACGGCGATAACGTTACTGGAAATCCAGTAGTCCCAATTCTCGCGTCGAACGGCAAACGCTGATCCGCCATTGAAAGCACATCTTCCCACACGATACCCTCATCGAACCAGCGAGTCTCGGCTGTGATCCAATCGTCTTGGTCGCCCAATCTCCCTTCTTTGGCTCCGTCTGCCAGCTCCAATAGCTTTTTCGCATCGGTACATGACTCCAGACACGCTACAATAGGCCACGGTAATGTTCGCCACACAGTCCTATTCGCTGCATGGTCCTCGTCAAAGGAGACCTTTGCAAAGGCCTTAAGTGTACTCGCTAACATATCTTTGGAAGGTGCCTCTAAGAATCTGCCAGCCCACTTATACGGTAGCCAACTGGGATGCCAGTCAGAAATCGCATTAAGCGTTTGCAAAACCGTCGCGCTACCAGGAGTCAACCGGTTAATTGGCCCGTAGGACAACATCGTATCTAAAACCGTGACTCTAGGGCCGCCGTGATGTCTAGGAGACTCCAGTATTGAAATCGCGGCTTTTAGGGTCGGGTCCACGTCCTGTCGCTCCAATAATGCCCTTCGTTTTTCTGACTGGAACACACCTACAAACGTACCAATGGGTGTCCTCGGAATTAGGCGCAGCACCTGCTCAGTTGCCCAACCGTTCTTAGTGTGGTCAGTGTCGGCTAACAGAATATCAACCTGGTCTTGGACGCCATTAGGCCAATAACTGTTTGCCATGTCGGTAGCCCAGTCGACGTCATTAGCGACAAGCGCAAGTAAACAATTCCAAGCTCCTAAGAACTTAACATGGTCGCTACCTGTAAGTCGCAGCCCTAATTCGTCTCGGTAAATGGTCTCCATTTGAGAATCATACACATTAGCTAACTGTGCATGCAGACGGGGGTTGGCCTTATCCAGCGCTCTAATCGCCAGTCTCCCTAGCAGCGTTTTGTATTTCGGCTGCCGCCGTGCCGAACCCTCCTCTAGCAAGGCGATGGCCAGGTCCGCACCCACTAAGTGCAAACCTTCCCCCTCGTTACCGTCTTCTTCATTCAAAGCGGCACAAGTTGAATGCACCAACTCGCGAAGCTCCTGCCGCTGAGCAAAACATTTGCCCGCAGCAAACAAGAAAACGTTCCTCCAGAATGGGATGGGAGCTATTTCCTCTAATCGCGCCTGGATGTCGGGATAGGTGTCCTCCACTAAGCTCTCTGCCGCCATAAACTCTTGCAACGAGCGGATTTCAAATCCTATTCTCTCCGCTTCCATTTCGACCAAAAACACCAAACGCTCCGAGGCCGCTGCCACGATCTGTTCGGCGATAGTGCGTCGATCCTCCTCCGGATGTTCCTCCGCCCTTAGCCGCGCTTCTACAAGAGACACAAATCGATGGCGATCCAACAAAGCGTCTGTTCTGCCTGTCCTTTCAGAGTCCACTTGAAGGATGAGGCCCACTTGGTTGTGGATAGTCCTAATGTCGGGTTCGTATTCACTCAATATCCTTGACGCAGAGATGTCCCTTTCCATTTCTCTGTCGTATATGACGTCGTAATATGAATTAAACAGATTCCAACGCGCTTGTGGAGGCTGCCCTAAACGATCTACCAACGCAGTCATAATCGTTACCTGCAACGGTGTCCTCATCAAACGACTGGTTGATGGATCTCCAAAAGCCCGCCTTAACCGGCCTAACACCTTTTCTTTCCGATCTTCGTCAGCACCATACCGGACTGCAGCGAGCCGCTGCGCATAATGCCAACCAAGTTGTTCCGACAACTCGGCCAGATGTTGGTGTTGGTAATACAGCGGTGAAAAGTCCTCATTGTAGCCTTGGGGGCGACTAGTCGCTATTGAGAGAATGTCCGCGTTAGCACTGCTGGCATCCACCCAGAACTCTCTAATGGCACGCAGAACTTCATCTCTGTTGCTTGAAGGTGGTACCTCATCTAATCCGTCAAAAATGAAGACACTTGGATAGACCGCGAGGAACTGACGTAGATCCGCCGGTGATACCTCGGCATCAGTGCGTCTCTTTATTTGTGATGACAAATAGCCAAGCACGGAGTATATTGGCGACTCCGAACTGGGAGCCAAAGCCTTGGCAAAATCGTTTAATGTCAATTTAAAAGGAAAGCGAGGCACGACTTTATGCGAGATGTTTTCGCTTTCGCAATGGTGCTGAATCGTTCCTAAGGCACCCTTTGTGGGCGGAGACCATGTATGCTCAGGTTTTCTCGCGATGACCGCAGCACGGAAGATTTGGCAAATGAACTGCGTCAACGTAGTCTTTCCCTGACCTGGACCTCCGATCAATACAAACCGCCCGCGGGATGCTCCAGCTAAACCTGCCTCAATGCGGTCTGGCACTGGAGAGGCACCCACAGAAGCAGGATCAAGACGTTCGGAAGATGCGGCCAATACGTTTCTGATGAATCCTTCCTTAAGCTGAGGCCGGCCGACATCATTAAGATCCTCAAGGGCCTCGCCCAGCATATGTGACCTAATCATATTGGGCTCATGTTGAATAGGCAGGTCAACAAACACCGTGGCTAGAGGTATAGGTTCGTTTACAGTGTGACCAGCTTGCTCCAGATTGACGTACTCATCGCTTAGCAATTCCTTTTCCAAAAACCGCGTCATGGTAGTATGCATGTCAACCGATGCCGGTTTTAGTGTCGCAAAGGCGGCCGCGAGCACATCGCCTGGCGTTATGAAAGTGGAATAGGTGGTCCTAACTTCAGGATAAATGTCAAGGAATATGCGAATCTGGTCATAGTCCCATATGGCGTAGTCCTTGAGATGTGATTGCGATTTGAATTCCTTTAGAACGGCAAATGCCTTGTCTTTGGAACCTTTATCCTTTACTGGTGTTAGAACCACATTCGTAGCGTAAATGAAGAAATCAGGTGACCGTATGTTGGTGTCTGGGTCGGTATACTTTTGTAACTCGTCCCTTAGTTGCTCTACTGCCCATAGCCCGTCTTCATAGACATTGCCGGAACGCTGCCGGAATTTTGCCTGTACAACGCCATAACCATCCCAGCCATCTAAATGCGTGGGGTAAGGTACCTTCCGTTCGAAAGTCGCCTCTCGCCCACCGTCGGGGCCATCCCCAAACACCACAATCCCAGGGCCCAAAACCTTAGCTGCTAACGCTTGAATCAACTGCTCAAACGAGCGGGGAGATAAAGTTGAAAGGTTGTAGTCAGCCATGTTTATGCATCGGCTGCTGTTGTGTGATAGGCGTATCCGGGCGAACCTTTACACGGTCCGGGGCATGCCAGGAAAAGAATTTGAGCATGATGAGAGAATACTAGCCGTCGACACATCGACTCTGCCGCAAGCCTAGGTGCATGAGGTTGTTCAATGTTGGGTAGTTTCCATACATGCTGCCCCCGAAGCCGCACCCCCTTTTGCCCCAGAATCCGCGCCCCACACTTCGCCGTAGCTAAACAGTCGGGATGACTGCGACCGCCCTACTGGCACTTCGGCATCAGGGTACAGAGCTTTCAGGGCCGCTCCATGCGTGTCACACCCGGATAGGTATCCTGGCGGGGGAGCCCATCCCAGGAGGATGATTGAGAATGCGGTTGGAAGACCTGAACCCCGAAACGGTGGTCGATGGTCTCGTGGCGGGGGAACGGGCCACCGTGGTGGCCGTCTATTGGCATGGTGCGGGGACTGTCCAAGTGGTGTATCGCACATCCCAAGGTGTGTCTGAGAGGCTTCTGTCCCGCGACGACGAGGCCCGCCTGTTGGTTGCCACCGCAGAGCGTCCCTGGACGCTCGATGCGCCTGGTCACGCTTTCAAACTCGCATCAGAAGCGCTCCGCATCCACTTGGCGCATCTGTTCGATCCCTACCTAGCCGTCCAAGGGTCGAACATTAGCTGCATGTTGTGGAGGGAATCGGCACTGCAGGCCAGAGGTTAGTCCCCTAAACAAAACTCCGTCTTACGGATCAGGGTTGCTAGCTCAACTGGTGTGGAAAGGAGATCTTCCTTTTCTCTTGCTACGATGGCACTTCGTCCTTGGTGACAGGATCCGTCGTGGTGGGTTGCCGAGAAAAGAGATCTCTGGGGAGTGCTGTTTTATAGTATGTTGTCTGACTGGGTGGCTTCGATGGAGATGCTTGTGGTGTTCCAGAGAGAGTGTCAGCGAATCTTTGCAGAGTTATCGGAGTGGAATGACGGCCATCCAGAGTGGCAGAAGATGTTTGGTGGATGGTTGGGGTTGATGTTTACAGCGGTGGTTTTGGCTGGGTCGGGATGGGCAGATCCGGTCCGGCTAGAGGAATTCCTGCGCCTTATTGTGACTCCGCTAGCCGTTTTCTGGGGCTTTGGGGAGTATGGCAGAAGATGGCAGTCTGACGACCATCCCGGCGAGGTGGGGCCTTCTTCCGCTGAGGGTCGAGAAATCGATTGGCGGCGGACATTAGTAGGAGTGACCCACTTGGCAGGAATAGTTGCCGTCCTCGCCATCCTGATTCTTGTGGTTTTCGTTGATGGGCCTTCGGAACTGTGGACTGCGTTTGCCCCTGGAGTTCTCATTTTTGTGTGTCTAGCGATTACCAACGCTGTCGCTCGTGCAGTGGGCAGCAGGCCGGCCCGTTTCTCTGTTGCGCACACCGTGCCTGACGTCGGGAGGGGCCGAGTGCTGGCAGCCACGTTGATAGACAGTGTTATGGCGTGCGTATTTTCGCTTTTCCTGCTGATGATGCTCCTGGCGGCTTTGGCAGTAGAGGACCAGGTGGGTTCCGACATGCTGCCCTTTACAAACAAGGACTTGGGAAATTCCTTCGATGGCATCTGGATACCGTTGATGGTGTTCTTGGCAGTCTTCTTGGTGTACCGGTGGGTCGCCCTTCGGAGATGGGGATGTGGACTGGGTGGGCTTTCGATGCGATTGCAACTCCGTGACCACGGGGGCGAGAGGCCAGGACGGTTCAGGCTTCTCCTAAGGTGCGCATTCGATACTGTATGTATGGGTATGGCTGTGGCCGCGGTTGCGTTCCTCCCGGCCGATCGGGGGGTCCCGGCGATGGGCGCGGTTGTAGTGATCGCTGTTTGCGTTGGTACCAATGAAGGCAGAAGCCTGACCCATGTACTGTCGGGCACACAGTACGAACTGCGACAACGCGGTGGACCCAGCCAAAGATCGAACCCAAATGGCGGGATAGACCCACTTGAAACCTAGTAGCAGGGTGGTTCAAACCAACACCTGTTCCCCTATGCCAAAGCAGGTCCCCTGTCGGATCCTGTCCAGCAGGGGTGCCACAGGACAAACGGGGAGCCCTCAGCAGTTGGACGCCGATAATCATGGTCCTAGCGGCAATAACAGCGGGCGTGCTCATCGGCGGGTACCCAGGAGCCGGGCCCGGGTATAGGCGTATCCGCCATAGCACTGCACACCTGGCGAGCAGGATCCAAACGGAACTAATCCACTGTGTCGGGTGCAAGTTATCCCAAAAAGAGCTGACGCCTCTTGGCCACCGGACCTGGGAAGTGCCAGATAGGGGCCCTCGGGGATGCGGAACCGAAGTCGGATCGGCTAGGCGGCGGGGTCGACCAGGCGTCCTATGAATAAGAAGGCGCCGGTTTCGGGGTGAACGATGGCCCAGAGGAAGGGGCGGTCGGCGACCACCGTGAGGTCCGGTGGTGGTGGTGCTGACTCCTTGAAGGCCATGGCGGTGGCTGCAGCGGCTTCGGTGCCTTTCTCGTCGACGATCACCTTGGCGCCGTGGAGGGCGGCGGTGATGAAGATGCCCGGGGCGATGTCATCGAAAGGCGCTCCGGCGCAGAACCCCCGGGGGCAGAGCCACTCGAACAGGTCGGTGGGCGGCAGGGTTTGTTCCCACTTGGGCATGGTTAGATCGACAAAGCCCTGTTGGGCAATGTCCTCAAGGCCGGTCAGGTCCTGTGAGTCGAGCAATTCCTCGACCGCTGGAAGTCCTCCTGGGTCGTGGGGCACGATCAGCCACATGGCCAACCGGCCCCCCTGGTATGGGAGTTGTACCGCGTCGGCGCCGTCGAGTCGGACGAAGCGACGAGCGACCGGCTCCCGGTCGCGCATGAACGGTACCGTCACCGCGAGGCCGTCTCCGGTGGTGAACGGGCCATCTTCGGTCCACTCGGGGAGGAACGGCTCTGCCCAGTCGGCCTTCAGGTACACCGTGTTCACCAGGACCAGTTCCTGGCGTTGGACGGTCTGTTCGGTGACGATGGTGGGAACCAGACCGCGGGTGGTGTCCGATACCCATCCGTTGATGGTCTCGGCCGCCGACGCGCCGTCGTCGAGGTCGATCGGGTGGACCGCCGCTCCGTAGTGGGCGCCGGCAATCTCCAAGAAACCGGGCAGTGGAGAGAACTCGTCGTCGGGGAAGAGACGGTTGGCCACCTCCAGGGTGGTCGGTTCCACCGAGGCGGTGGCCAGCATCAGATCGACCGCATTGGCCGCAGGGTGAAGATCAAGCTCGGGGAACCCGAAGATCTCATCGAGCACCGCCCCGGTGTCTCCGGATGCGCCGGCCCGGCTGAGGCTGAAAGCCAAACCGAGGCTGACCGGACTGGAGACCGCGTTGCCCACCAGGTGGCGATGAAAGTCCCAGCCGGCCGCGTTGGCTCCGGCCACCCAATCCGCCGTCGGCGCCAGGGGATCGGCTGGCAGCCGGTCGGCCACCGGCTCCAACAACGTCGTGGTGGTGACCGAGGGACCGCATGCCGCGGTCAAGAAACACAGGAGAACGAGAAACCTGAGCAATTTTGTCATAGCTTGTTCGATCGTAAGAAGAGCCTCAGAGAACCTCGTTGTCAACTCTAGAACGCGGCCTAGCAGATGTGCGGAGACCACATGGTCGGCTATTCGAAGGGACGCCGGGGCTAATCGAGGAGGACGGCCCACTTATCATCCTCGACCAATGGCCTCTTTGATTGACCACTTCTCTCCTCCAAAGCGCCCCTCAACGCGACTCGGGGAGGCGAAGTGTCACACCCCCTTCCCATGCTTGCTGCAAGCAGCATTCCAGCAGGGAGGAGGCCTACATCTTGAGTAACCGATCTGGGATCGAGTGGACTGAGACGACGTGGAACCCGACGACTGGTTGCGACCAGGTGTCCATGGGGTGTGACAACTGCTACGCGCTGACTTTCGCGAAGCGTCTCAAGGCCATGGGCCAACCCAAGTATCAGAACGACGGTGATCCTCGCACCAGCGGTCCCGGATTTGGACTCACCCTACACCCGGATGTCTTGGCCGAGCCAAGGCGATGGAGGGCGCCTAGGTTGGTGTTTGTGAACTCAATGAGCGACTTGTTTCATCCCGAAGTCCCTCTCGAGTTCATCCAAGAGGTGTTTAGTGTGATGGCCGAAACGCCACAGCACACCTACCAGATCCTTACCAAGCGTTCCAAGCGACTTGCATCTCTCGGGCCCCAGCTGGACTGGTCCCGAAATGTTTGGATAGGTGTCAGCGTTGAAACCAGTCGCTATGTCTTCCGCATCGACCACCTCAGAACCGTTCCTGCCGAAGTCCGCTTCATCAGTGCGGAACCTCTACTGGGTCCTCTTCCCAATCTGGATCTCTCGGGCATCCACTGGCTGATCGCAGGGGGAGAGAGCGGCCCCGGGGCAAGACCCATCGAAGAAGCATGGGTCCTCGACTTGCGGGATCAGTGTGCAGCCGCCGACGTAGCCTTCTTCTTCAAGCAGTGGGGAGGCCTCCACTCAAAATCCGGTGGCCGGGAACTTGATGGTGCTCTATATGACAATTTGCCATCACTCAGCAAGGCAAGCTAGGCCGGGCCAACATTGTGCGGGTATGGGGATGCTGGACCAAAGGCAAGTTGGACATTCTGCGGCGGTATCTGGATGCCTTCACCACAACGACCAAGCACAAGTCAGATGAAAGGATTTATATTGATGCTTTCGCTGGTGAGCAGGAAAACCGACTTCGTCTGACAGATGAGCCTCTGGAAGGTTCGGCAAGAATTGCGTTATCAATTGAAGATCCACCCTTCACCCGATTGCGTTTCTTTGAAACCGAAGCCAACGCATCCGCGCTTGAGTCATCGTTGAGGCGCGACTACCCAAACCGTGATCTGGAAGTGTTAGGTGGGGATTGTAATGAACTCATCCCCAGGGAACTTGCTCGGTTGCGGCGGCTCAATCGAGTTCCGACGTTCGCCTTTATTGACCCTAACGGTATGGAGGCGGAGTGGCGAACGTTAAAGGCATTGGCGCATTTCAAAGAGGGACACCGGTGGAAAGCCGAGATTCTCTACTACTTTGCACCGCCGATGTTTACGCGAGTATTGCCGGTTGATGGCCAACCGGTCAGCAAGAAAAACGCTGCGAGAATTGATCGTCTCTACGGTACGAAGGACTGGCGTTTCATTTACGAGGCCCGCCTACGTTGTGCCTTAGAGCCTTGGCAAGCCCGACAAGAGTACCTCAATCTGATGAGATGGCGCATGGAAGAATCCTTAGGATATGAATGGACACTCCCGATTGAAGTTCGAAATGAGCGGGGCGTCGTCATCTATTACATGATCTTTGCCACTGATCACGAAGCGGGTGAACGCATAATGGGGAGCGTTTACGCTAAAGCTGCCGAAGAGTTTCCGATAATGCGCGAGAAGGCGCGAAGGATTCGCAAACAGGAAGAAAACAAAGAACGCGGCGTAACAAGCCTTTTCGGTGAGGACGATGGAGAACTCTGGGGCCCAATTCTGCCAGGAGAACGGTTTTACGAACACGAGCCACCTACCAGGCCATGGTTCCTGCGCGAGTGCCCTTGAACTCGATGGAAGTGTCACTGGCCTGCGAGCATCACAGCACTGCTGGCAAGAACGATTTAGCCAACCCCCGTTGTTTCATCACCCGGTGCTACAACTAAGCGATAGATCGAGAGGGTGCCCCAGCAACACTTCCGCGTCGGACTTCCCGACCTCGATCGCCAACCCACATGGGCATCGGAAGGTCAGATCAGTTCTGGTCCCCACCCACAAAGGAAGAAAGCACCTCCGGTATCGCCTCCCATGCAACCGAGCGGGTGAGACGATTCAGTGTTCCCACCCCCACACTCTTCTGTCCACCAAGTTCCTCATCGAGCACTGAGGTTGGGACCACCCAAAATACCCAGCACAGTGGATCCTGAACATCCTTATTGGTTGCGGGTACGGTGTCATGAAGGCAGAACACATAAATGTCAGCCAGACGCCGGGGCGGATCGAAGGTTTGCCACTGGTCTGTGTCGGGATCCCATGCCATCTTCCTAGGCCTAATGTCGAATCTCGGTGTCGACATCTGTTCGAGGTTCCACGTCTGGCTGATTCCCGAGGCCTTGACTTCGATGGTGAGGTTGCGGTAGCGGAGATCATACGAGTTCCACTCGGTTCGATGGTCGGCGTCATCAATGATGCCGAGTGCTTGACCGACCAGCCACTCGGCATATAAGCCTCTGTTGACGTTGTCAACAAGATTCCCGACGGCCCAACGGTTGAAGCTCCCGGGTGGAGGGCTGGGGGGAGGCTTAAGCCAAACAATGGGAATGTCAGGAGCAGCAGGCGACAACAAATCCATCGCGTGGTACATCTCATCCTGGTAGTAGAGCCACCAGCGCCCCATGGGCCCTCCTGCCCAGCTGTCAAACCCCAGTTCTATCCCGTTGCCAAGCTTGATAAGCGCTATGGCTTCGAATTCCCACCATTCGTTGTACCGGGGGCCGGCAAACAGTTGGGGGCCAAAGGCCAGGTAGGAATGCTCTCGCTCGATCAGCCGATATACAGCTACCGATCCTTTGGTGATCCTGTCGGGTTCTCCGTTGCGTTCTCTGTTCATAGAGTCTTGGCCCTAACGGTTCGCAGAAGCTCGATCTGACGGTCGATGATCCGCTCGGCATCCGACATCTCGATGCCCTCGTAGCAATCCAGGAACTGGTCGAGGGTTATGCCTTCGTTGAGCTCCTCGAATAGCTCGGCAATAGGCAACCAAGTACCGGCAAATACCCACTCACCGCTAAGACGGTCCGTACGTCTCTCAACAGCTCCGCATGTTTCCCAGATCGACTGGCGTTGTTCTGAGGACTTGCCGAATTGCCTCACTACAAGGGGTGGCTGCCACCCGCAACCGCAATTCCGCTCGGCCGCGAGGCGACGCTCTGGTGATCGGTAGTCAATGGGTTGATCGGTTTTCCGTCGATTGCAAGTTTGGCAGAGGGTTTGGAGGTTGTTCCAACAGTCTGGCCCGTCAGCGGCTTGCGGGACTATGTGGTCGATCTCAAGATCCTGGGAGCTTCCGCAAGAAAGGCATTGATCCCCATCGAGACTGAACACCCGTTCGCGACGTCCCTTCTTTTTACTCATACGTGGGAATCTTAACGAGCGGGTGTGACGCATTCCCCTCGGGTTCGTGCCGAAGCAGGGGAAAGCGGCAACACCCGCGCCGGTTACCGCCTCGAAACTGCTAACAGCAACACCAGAACGGCCGCGCCATGACCCACCATGCCGGCTTCATCCGCCGGAGATACTGACCGGGTAGGCAACCGAGGCCCGTGCAACGCCGATTTCTCTCTCCTCCTAGGGTCTCGGGATTTGTCATAATATAATGATCTTCCATGAGCGGCGGCTTGGACAGACACCTTCAACGTGGCCCTCTCCCACTGTGGTTCCAGATCAAGGAACAACTCAGACGGGCCATCGATATGGGCGAGTGGGCGCCGGGCGAACAGTTGCCAACCGAGAGCGAACTCACCGAGTTCTTCGGTGTCAGCCGGATCACGGTCCGTACTGCTTTCGAGCGGCTGGGCGACCAGGGTCTGGTTGAACGGACTCCCGGGCGGGGCACCTTCGTGGCCCAACGCAGTTTCGAACAGCCGGTCACTCGTCTGGCCGGATTCCACGAGGACATGGCTAGCCGTGGCTTCGTCCCCTCCGCTCACACCCTCTCAGTCGGAGTCGTTCCCGGACCCTCCGATGCGGCGTCGGCACTGGGTGCCGAGGGCGAGGACCTGGTGGAGGTCCGGCGTCTCCTCTCAGCCGACAACACGCCCATGGCTTTCCAACACGGCTATCTGCCTACCTGGGTGTTGGGAAACGGCGAGTTCACCACCGCCGACCTTCACAACAAGTCGCTTTATCGGATCATGGAGGAACGGACCGCGTCGCATCCGGCGACCGCCGAAGGGACCATCGAAGCGGTCCGGGCTGACCGCACCCGAGCCGACCTGCTGGACGTGCCGGAGGGATCGCCCCTCCTCCTCGCCACCCGCTTGTCTCTCGATAGGTCCCGACGCCCGGTCGAGTGGGTGCGGCTTTGGTACCGGGCGGACCGCTACCGCTTCCGGGTGGAGTTGCAACTCCCATGATCGACGTGGTGGGTGACGCCTGTGTCGACCTGGTCCTTCCAGTTTCCCGGGTCCCGGACCCGGATGAGAAGGTGCACACCGGGGAGGCGGTGGTGAGCCCCGGCGGGGTGGCGCTGAACGTGGCCGTCGCCCTGGCTCGGCTGGGTTCGGAGGTGGCCCTCCATGCCCGGGTCGGCCAGGACGCCTTCGGTTCCATGGTGCTGGAGACACTCGAGGAGGAAGCGGTGAACACCACCAGCGTGGTGACGGACCCTTCCATCGACACCTATTTCACCATGTCGCTGATCACCGACGACTCTCCGGAAAAGCGCATGGTCGTGGCGGTCACGCCCGGTCTGTACCCCGCCGAGGCCACATTAGGACCCTCGACGTGGGGTCATACGGCGCCCTTCGATCTGGATGCCGCCGCGAAGGTCACCGACCGGTGGCGCACTCTCGGCGTCCCGTTCTCGATAGATCTGGAGCCGGCCTGCATACCCGAAGATCCGGCCGAGATCGCCTCGGTGACCACCGGCGCCGACACCCTGATCGCCAATGCCCGGACCCGGGATCTCCTTGCGGAGTCAGCCGAGGGCGCGCTCGATGTCCTGTCGGGGCCGCTCGGCGGTCGCCACGCAGTGATCACCGGCGGATCCGACGGGATCGTCTTCCGCTCGGAGGGGACCACTGGTCGGATCCCCGCCCACCGGGTGGATGCGGTCGACACTACCGGGGCCGGCGACGGCTTCGCGGCCGGATACATCTGGGCTCGCACCCGGGGTTCTGAGGTCGTCGAAGCGCTAAGAGTCGGAGTCCTGGTGGGAGCGCTGGCCTGCCGGAGCCTGGGAGCGCTGGCATCGTTTCCGCGAAGAGAGGAGATCGATCCATGGCTCAGGACCCAACGGGAGGACAGCTCATGAGCCTGCTGCCCAAGAAGCCGGATCCTTTGGCGGCTACATTCGATCAACCCAAGCCGATCATCGGCGTCATACATCTCCCTCCCCTTCCCGGGGCGCCCCGGTACGACGGCCAACCGGTGGAGGAGATCTACGCGGCGGGAGTGGCGGACGCGGTGGCCATGTCGGAAGCGGGGATCGATGGGATCATCGTCGAGAACGCCTTCGACCTTCCCTTCTCCCGGCCCGAGGCGATCGGCGCCGAGACGGTGGCTGCCTTGACCGCGGCCGGTCTGCGGGTCCGCGACGCGGTGGATCTCCCGATCGGGATCACCTGCGTCGCCAACGGGGTGATACCCGCCCTGGCCATCGCCAAGGCGGTGGGCGCCCGGTTCGTGCGAGCCAACCAGTGGGCCAACGCCTATGTGGCCAACGAGGGGATCATCAACGGCCCAGCCGGCGAGGCCCTTCGCTACCGGTCGGCGATCGGAGCCCGGGAGGTACAGATCTATGCCGACGTCCACGTCAAGTTCGGCGCCCATGCCATCACCGCGGACCGCTCGGTGACAGAGCAGGCCCGCGACGCCGAGTTCTTCGACGCGGACGTGCTGATCGGGAGCGGACAGCGCACCGGGTCTCCCACCGAGGCGGGCGAGATCCGCGCCATCCAAGCCGGCACCTCGCTTCCGGTGCTGGTGGGAAG
>JAPPKG010000573.1:0-14577 GCA_026914085.1 Caldilineaceae bacterium
GGATGGACGAGGTAGAACGGTATCTATTCGATGTGCGAGGCTATCTTGTGGTTGAGAACGTGCTGTCTGCCGGGGAAGTAGATGAGCTGAACGCGTTGATAGACAGCCAGGGACTGCCGGGGCCGGAGCTGGACACGATGGGCGCCAGGTTTGGCGGCTTCCTGGAGTGGGACGAGGTTTTTTGTACTCTGCTGGACCATGAGCGCATCATGCCTTATCTCAAGACAATTCTGGGCGACGGCTTTCGACTGGACCATTACTACGGCATCTACATGCGCGCGGGCACAGAACGACTACGCCTGCACGGTGGAGCGACGCCTTACGACCCACCGGAATTCTACCACTACAATAACGGCCAGATGTTTAACGGCCTGACGGTCGTTTCCTGGAATTTATCGGCATCCGGGCCGGGCTTGGGCGGATTCTGTGGGGTTCCGGGCAGTCATAAGGCCAACTTTCCTTGCCCCGACGGCATCCGGGTTGCGCACGACGCGCATGAGGCGGTGGTCGTCCCGGAGGCGCCGGCGGGTTCTGTGGTCATCTTCACCGAGGCGCTGACACACGGCACGGTGGAGTGGGCTGCGGAGTTCCACAGACGTTCTCTGCTCTACAAGTACAGTCCGGGTCAGCAGTCGTGGAGTGCGAAATATTCGGAGGCGCCGCGGACTGTGAAACTGACGGCGCGCCAGAAGCTTCTGTTTGAGAAGCCCTATTTCAACTCGCGGCCTTCTCTTTTCGAGGGGGAAGAGTAGATTCGCAACGTGCAGGTCGGGCCGTGGAAATGCCGGCTGCTGCGCAAGGCGGAAGGCCGGCCCTTCAGACGTCAATTTCAACCCTTTTGGAGTCCAGAAAAGGAGTAAGCACATGCCTAAGCCCTTCCGCATCGGCGTATCATCCGGATTCAAGACGGCCGCTCCCGGCACAATCGAACCGGTCCTGGCGCGGCTGATCGACCCGTTGCCCCACGTTGAGTGGGCTTTTTTTGACGCGGGGGCTGGTGAGCCGGTGGCAGCCGAAGCCATCGCAGGCTTTGAAGGCGTGATCGCACTGGGAAGCCCTTACGACGCTTCAACGGTTGCAGGGAATGGGGAGCTTGCCTGTCTTGCGCGCTGGGGGGTTGGCTATGACCTCGTCGACACGGAGGCAATGACGGCCAATGACATTTTGCTGGCTATTGCGGTGGACGCGGTTCGGAAGCCGGTGGCGGAGGCGATCCTGACGCTGATCCTGGCCCTGGCCAAAAAGCTGTGGGCTAAGGACAAGCTGGTACGGACCGGCAGATGGGATCTTAAGGCGCAGACTTCCGGGCTCGGACTTAGCGGCAAGACGGTAGGCTCGGTGGGGATGGGCAATATCGGGGGCGAGATGTTCCGGCTTCTCGGTCCTTTCGACCTGGGGCGGCGCCTTGCCCACGATCCGTACCTGGACCCGCAACGGGCGGATGCGCTGAACGTGGAACTCGTGAGCCTGGAGACAATTTTCAGCGAATCCGATTTCGTGATTACCAACTGTCCTTTGACCGAGGAGACGCGGGGATTCATTAACGGGCGTCTGTTCGAAATGATGAAGCCGAGCGCCTATTTCATCAATACCGCTCGCGGCCCGATCGTCAACCAGGAGGACTTGGTGGCTGCGCTGCAAGCAGGGACCATTGCGGGTGCAGGTCTGGACGTGGTCGAACCGGAGCCGTTGCCTCTCGATCATCCGCTGATCGGGATGGAGAATGTGATTTTGTCGCCGCATGCGCTGGCGTGGACCGATGACCTTTACGAGATGAACGGCACGATCGCCTGCGAGAGCCTGCTGGCGGTGTTCCGGGGCGAGTTGCCGGCGTTTCCGGTCAACCATGAGGTGGTTGAGCAGCCAGGTTTTCTGAAGAAGCTGGACAGTTTGGCGGCGCGGTGGCGCGAGTTTGGCGGGTGAGAGATCCGGAGGAGCAGGCAGGCAGAGCCCAATTTACACCTTGTTTGGATTCTCAACCTGAGTTACATCCCGGTACACAAGCCGAAGCTGTTGCATCTGAACAGTTAGGCTCCGTTGATGTTTTGGGGTTGTGAGAAACAGAATCGATTGATCCGCGAAGGGTCGCGAAGTGTCGCGAAGAACACCTTTTTGTCCGCGGAGGGCTACTGGGGGCCGCGGAGTGCAACTTACTTTAGAACCGCGAAGTCACGCGAAGGGCGAGGAGAAGGGGTAAGTGCCAGGGCACGCACAAGGGGTGCCCCTACGGGGCCTTTCGGTGCATTGGGCCCTTTTGGCGGTGCGGGTTTGGGCACCCACGAGGGGTGCCCCTACGGTAGGGTTAGCTGGTTGAAATGTCAACAGGCCCTCGTCCTGGCCGGGCGTCGCGTCCTCATCCGCCTTCTCCGGTCTCCGACCTTTTCAGGCCACACACCTCCTGACTGCTTCACAAGAGTAGAAATGTAATCACGAAAACAGCCGGGCAGAGTGCGGCGTGCTAAAGTGCGGGATGGATGCGCCGTCGTTGTTGACGACAGACTTTTGGTTGGGACGGTTACTTTGAAGCGAGAGTGAATGAGAACGGAAAACAGAGATGCTGCGAATGCAAGGAAGTTGGGGGAAGTGAGAAACTGGGGCGTTGTTTGGCTATTGGCGATGGCGTTGGCGCTCAGCGCGTGCAATCAAATTGCGACACGTGAGGGTGGCGGAGAAGGCATGGCGATGGATGACGGCATGGCTATGGACATGTCAGGCGGTTCGATGGCGGCCGATACGCTCGGGACGCAGGACACCGAGAACGGCCTATTCAGGGTTAGCGCCGTGAGTCAACTGGACCCTGTCGTCATAAATGAGACCCATGCCTGGACGTTGCACCTCGAGACCGCGGACGGCAGCCCAGTGACCGATGCCGAGATCGCAGTTGACGGGGGCATGCCTGAACATGACCACGGCTTTCCGACCGCGCCGCGGGTAACGGAGAACCTCGGAGAGGGAGAGTATCTGCTGGAAGGGATGCGGTTCAACATGGGGGGCGTGTGGGTATTGACGCTCGCGATCAGCTCCGGCGGTCAGAGCGATACGGTTACTTTTGAGTTCGAACTGAAATAGAGCGTGCGCCGCCTTCTCGTTGCCGGTGCTGCGCTGGCTCTTATACTCCTCATTGCGGTGGCCCTGATCTCTACCGGCCTAGTTGGCGGTGGAGCAGTCGGGGCCACCCTTCGCGAAGTCTTCACCGGGTCAGCAGAAAGAGGCGGAGCGGCAACGCGGCCGGGCGGCGCTTCGGCTCACAGTTGGACCGTTGCTGAACGCGGGCTCATCGCCTCACTCAGCATAGACCGCCTGCGCCCCTTGCCTCCAGACCCATCTAACGCGGTCGGAGACAATCCCGAAGCGGTTGCTCTCGGCCATGCACTTTTCTTTGACAGCGGGCTCAGCCCAGACGGGTCGGTCGCCTGTTCAACCTGCCATCAGCCCGACAGGTACTTCACGGATGGGAAGGCGTTGGCAAACGTGCGCGACGTCGATACGCCGCGGCATACGCCGACCATCGTCGGCATCGCGTACAGCGACTGGTTTTACTGGGATGGGCGCAAGGACAGCCAGTGGGCGCAGGCGCTGGCTCCGCAGGAGGCGGCGATCGAGCACGGTGGTACGCGGACTGCGCACGCCCGGTATGTGCTGAGCAGATATTCAAGCGAGTACGAGGCTGTGTTCGGGCCGGCGCCCGATCTCAGCGACACGTTGCGTTTTCCCGCCGAGGCCGCCCCCGTGGAGGACGAGACAGCGCTAGCAGCCTGGGAGGGGATGAGTGAGGCGGATCGCGGGGCGATCAATCGCGTTTTCGCCAACATCGGGAAGAGCATCGCAGCCTACTCCCGCAGGATACTGCCCGGCCGCAGCCGTTTTGACGACTATGCCGCGGCTGCGCTCGCCAACGACGGGACGCGGATGTCGGAGCTCTTCAGTCCGCAGGAAGCAGAGGGGTTGAGGCTCTTTTTGGGTGACGGTCAGTGTACCGACTGTCACAATGGTCCGCTGTTTACCAATGGATCGTTTCACAATATCGGCCTGCCTTTGCCGGAGGGAAGCAAGTTCGATCAGGGCAGATCACTGGGGACTTTGCAGGTGGTCGACGACGTTTTCAACTGTCTGGGCGAATACAGCGACGCAGACGAGGAGGCGTGCGTGGAGCTGCGCTTCATCAAGATCGAAGGGGAGGAGCTGATCGGCGCGTTCAAGGTGCCCGGCCTGCGCAACGTGGCCGAAACGGCTCCTTACATGCACAACGGCATCTTTGCCGACCTGGAGGCCGTGATCCGGCATTACAATCACGCGCCGCCGGCGTTCCCGGGCCATTCCGACCTGGTGCCGCTTGCGTTTACAGAGGAGCAGAGCGCGGCGCTGATTGCATTTCTGTTGACACTCAGCGCGCCTGCGGACGCGCCGCCCGAACTACTGCTTCCGCCCGAGGGCTCGGAGTAGGAGCATTGCGGCGGGGACCGGTGCGGCCAGGCGGCCGATCAGACGACGCGGCTTAGCATTTCCTCGCCGCGAAGACCGGCCAGCAGATTGTCCACCGTGCGACGGGACATCTGGAAGCGGGTCTGGAAGGTAGCGCTGCCCAGATGTGGGAGTATGAGACAGTTTTCGAGGCGCAAGAGAGGATGACCGCGCGGGAGGGGCTCCGGCTCGGTTACGTCCATGGCGGCGCCGGCGATCAGGTTTCGCTGCAGGGCGTCAAGCAAGGCTTCGTGGTCTACTACGCCGCCGCGGGCCACATTGATGAGATAGGCGGTCTTTTTCATGCGGGCAAGTTGGGCCGTGCTGATCAGATGGCGCGTTTCGGGTGACATGGGCACGCTGAGCACGACAAAGTCGGCCTCTGCGAGCAGCGCCTCGAGCGTTCGGTAGGAGGCGTTCAACTCTTCGGCTTGGGGGCTCGGATTGCGGTTATGGTAGAGTACTTTCATGTCGAAGCCGCTGGCACGACGTGCGATTACGCGGCCTACGCGTCCCATGCCGATGATGCCGAGGGTCGAGCCATAGATCTCGTGTCCGTGGAGGATGTTGCCGTCGTATACGAGGTAGTCGGGGCCGCGGGCGTGGAGCCAGCCGGGTACGAGATTGCGGGCGAGAGCCATGAGGAGCGTGAAGGCCATGTCGGCGGTGGCGCCGTCGACGAAGCCGGGCGTGTAGCCCACCGGCAGGCCGCGTGCCTGCGCGTCCTCGAGGACGATGTGGTCTACGCCGACACCGAAGTTGCTGAGGCAGCGGAGGTTGGGCATCTTGTCCATCAGAGAGCCGGGCACGATTGGATGGCCGTAGACGATGAATCCTTCAATGATGGGCAGGTTTGGGTCATCCTCGGTCAGGTCCCAGATGTACACGTCGCACGTGTCCGCCACCATTTCCGCCATTTCCGGGGGCAACTCAGAGTCGGTTAATATCTGATAGGGCACTGGGACCTCCTTTTCAATCTTGCAGCCGCCCGCTGTTGGACCGGCGGCCGCTCTGTTTGTAGGGGTTACGCTAAGGCAACTCTATCGATGGCGCGTATTATCTATTTCAGCCCTGACTTCCCTCAGCCGTCAGGGGGCATCAAGACGCTCTACCGTCATGTAACGAGGCTGGTGGAGATGGGCTTTGACGCCTGGATCGTCCACCAGAAGCACCCGTTTCGTGCGACCTGGCATGGCTACGAGGCGCCTACACTCTGGCTGTCTGAGCGTCCAAGCTTTACGCCGGAGGACGTGCTCGTCATACCTGAAGTCATGCACCAGGTCATGCAACAGACGGCGAGGTTTTCGGGTGAGCGAGTCGTCATTGCTCTAAGCTGGTCGCCAACATACTGGAATCTGCCGGCGGGGCAGACGTGGGCCAGTTTCGGGATTCGCCGAGTCATGACCAAGTCGCCGGTGATACAGGAATACCTTCGCTGGTGCATGGGGCTCGAGGCGACACTGATCAGTGAATTCGTTACGCCAGAGCGCTATTACTACAAGCAAGCGACGAAGCGGCCCAAGATTTGCTACCTCACTCGTAAAGATCGCTCGGCTGCCTGGCTACAACAGGTCTTGCAGGCGAAGGGGGCACCTTTCACCAGTTTCGAGTGGATGCCTCTGCGAGAGTTGAGCGAAGACGAGTACGCCCGGCATCTGCGGGAAGCAACGGTATACGTCACGACAAATATGCAGGAGGGCATGAACAGTTCGGTCCTGGAAGCGATGGCCTGCGGCTGCCTGGTGGTCGGCTTCAGCGGAATCGGCGGCGGCGCATTCATGAGGCCTGAAGGGTCGGGACAAAACTGCATTCTCGTCGAAAATGGTAATGTACCTGCCCTCGGCCGAAAGCTTGAAGCTGTTCTGCGAGAGCTGGCGGCCCAGCCTGGCATGTACTCGGGAATCACGGAAAACGGTCTTGAGACTGCGAGAACCTATCAGAACCCGAAGGACGAGGCCGACAGTCTGCGAGCGGTGTTTTCCCCTATTGTTCCAACCTCCGGTTAAGCACCTTCCTCCAACTCCTCGCCCAGAAGCAGCTTGTTGACTGCGTCGCCGACACGGATTGTGCCGCCCTCAATGACCCGGGCGGTGATGCCTCCGTGGCCTCGCATGGCGCCGTAGCCGCCCGGCCCGAAGTTTTCCTCCATGCGGCTGCAAGGGTGGCAGGGTCCAGAATGCTCCAGAACTGCATCGCCAATTCTGAATCTGCGATCCTGCAGGCTGAACAGATTGATGCCGCGAACGACGATATTGCGCCGTGCCAGCGCGGGGTCGGCAGAGGGTCTTTGAAGGAACGCCCCGACGGCGTCGAGGTGCTCCCCCTGGATCAATGTGACCTGACGGACGCCGCTACCCTGGCCGTGGAAATGGTCGCCTTCAAGCCCGGTGCCAGGTACGGCTTCGGCCTCAGCCACGGATTGCAGGGGACCGCGGCGCTCGGCACGCAGACCTATCCATTCCACTGTACCGGCCTTCGAAGGCTTCGCCATCAGTTTTGCTACATCACTATCGGGATTGAGCGTTGTCATCTAGGATTCTCCAGCTATTGGGTTGCCACTTTTGGGAGGCTTCCCCGTTATTCGGGACAGACCGGGCAGCCGGCCCATTTTCTCACCGTTTCGGCCCTCTGCAGACAAATGCACCCATGCGAACAGGTGAGCGCAGTTCACCACTCTTGAGAATAACTTCGCTGGCCTGTTGTTGCACGAGGACCGGCAGTTGCCGTTTCTTGTCGGACTCGATGTCGGCCCGTGCGAGCAGGTTGCGGTAGCGGCCAATTCTTTTGTAGCTCGTCAGGAAATCTTCCGCGGTGGCGTAGCGTACTTCATCCTCAAAGTAGACCTGATCAACGTCTGCGAAACCTTCGCCAAGAATTTTGCCTCCGTTCTCCATGGAAAAGGGAGACTGGGCCTCGGTTTCGTAGGCGATACCGAGTTCGTCGAGGGCGGCATAGTGGAACTCAAGTACGGGTACGCTGATGTCGTCGCTATTGGTTGTTGCCAGGAGCCAGCCATTCTCGTTCACGACGCGTGCCAATTCGCGTACGCCGTCAGAAATGTCGGGTAGGTGGTAGAGCACGTGATTGGCCATCACGCCTGTGAAACGGCCGGAGGGAAAGGGAAGGGCCTGAATTTCGGCAGTAACGAAGCTGGGACGGTGCCGCCGCCGTTTCGCTTCAGCTGCAGCGGTTTCCAGCATTCCCAGTGAACTGTCGGCACCGGTTATTCCGGTCGAAGCCACGCCGAATTCTTCGATGAGCGGCCACGTGAATCGGCCCCAGCCACATCCTGCGTCCAAGATGGTCGCGCTGGTCTCAGTCGGGACGAGTCCGAGGGCCCAGGACTCCAGCCTCCTCCCGGATACCATGTGCGTCCCGACGTGTTTTGCCTTGAGATGTTCGCCACGGCCATAGTAGGGAAACTGGGTGCCGGGCGCCAGACTGGCGGCTGCGTTTGGCTGGCTATCGCGGGATGGAGCGGTTACAGGACTCATTTGCAGCAAGCAAAGGTGCCGAATTCGCCGTAGCGGGCGACGGCGAAGCCGCGGGAACCGGAGTTCTGGCGGCCACAGTCAGTAGGAGAAGTGCCTGGAACCGAAAAACCGCACGAGCGAAGCATTTCTTCGTGCTCTTCGAGGCTGTATCGGCTGGGATGTGGATTCTCGGCGTCCAAGAGCAGGTCGCCGTATGCCAAGAGTCCGCCTTCGCGCAGGAGACTGCGCGCCTGTTCCAAGACCAGTTTCTGTTGCGCAAGATCGCCGAGGTCATGTAGGGCCTGGATTGATACGACGGCGTCGACTTTTCCGGCCCAGCCTATTTCAACCAGTTGTGCGGTCCAGTTGTCTCTGACCAGGTCGGCGCGGCGAAAGTGCATCGTCGTGGCGTTGCCCTCTTCTCCTGGCGATCCGTCGAGCCGGCGACGTGCGTATTCGAGCAGATGAGGCGAGAGATCGAAGCCGCAGTAGCGAAGGCCTGACAGCTGCCCTTTGAGGACTTCAGCCAGAAAGCCTGCTCCGCAGGCCAGTTCAACGACCCGCGGCGAGCCGGCTGAGGCGGGGCTGATCTGGCTGGTAATCCAGGCGGCTACTTCCCTCCGTTGCGGGCGCTCGCGATTGAGGCGCGCTTCCCAGCTGCGCACTTCGGAGTCGGTTCGAACGTCGGCTGATCGAATCATTTGCTCTTTCTAAGTTAGACTGCGATTCAGTCTCAATTGTCTTTGCGACCCATTCTCCAATCTCTCTGTGCGCCTGCTTTGCTTCCGGCGCCCAAGGATAGAATGCGTGGAAGGCGTGCCACATACCCATCCAGATCTTGGCGGTCACTTCAACACCGGCTGCTCTTGCTCTGGCCTCCAGTCGCGTAGAATCGTCGCGCAGGATTTCATCGTTTCCGGCGTGAATCAGGAGAGGCGGGAGTCCCTTCAGGTCAGCATATAGGGGCGAAACAAGTGGATGATCAGTGGGCGTACTTCCTCGGTACCTATTTGCCAGGATCGGAATTCCGGCAGGACGCAGCCATGGATCTCTTCGGGCAAGAGAGTGTACGCTGTGTCCGGTGCCCAACAGGTCGGTCCAGGGAGAAAGGAGAACGGCGCCGGCCGGCATCGGCAGCCCTTCATCCCGCAGGGTCTGTAGAAGCGCCAACGTGAGTCCACCGCCGGACGATTCTCCTCCGACTACAATTCGATCATGCGAGTATCCCTGTGCCAACAGGAACCTGTAGGCTGCGCGTGCGTCCAGCAGGCCCGCGGGGAAAACGTACTCCGGTGCGAGGCGGTATTCCGGCAATAGCGTGCGGCAACGACAAGCCTTGGCGATATGTGAGACGAAGCCGCGATGGGACTGGCAGGAGCCGAGGGAGTAGCCGCCTCCGTGCAGATAGAGGAAGGCTCTGTCGGACTGCGTATTGTGTAGATCGATCCATTCGGAGGGCACGCCGAATGCGTCGACGGGTGATGCCAACATCCCGTCCGCCATAGGGAGAAGCTGCTGCCCGCGACGGTCCATGGTTTGACGCTGGTCAGGGATAGGGCGGTCGAGAGGGAGGCGGCTGTTGCGAGCGCGAAAATAGATTTTGAAGATCTGGCTGCGGATGCTTTGCATTGTCTGGTATGGCCGTTTTTTCCTGGTTTGATAAGGTGGATTTGTCCTAGAGATTACCACGAAATGTCACCTTGCAAAAGCCACGGCCTTACGGTAGCGTAACCCCAGCATAAATCTATGGAAGGGAGGTTAATTTCGATGGAGTACAGAGCGTTGGGTAGACGGGATGACATTCAGGTGTCGCCGATAGCGTTGGGGTGCTGGCCGTTTTCGGGCGGCGAGTTCTGGGGCAAGCAGGAGGATGACGATTCTATCGCGGCGGTACATGCCGCCCTGGACTCTGGCATCAATTTCTTCGACACTGCAGAGGGATACTACCGGTCAGAGGAGGTGCTGGGGCGCGGACTAAAGGGAAGGCGGGATGAGGCGGTCATTGCCACAAAGGTGAGCGCGGTTAATCTGGCGGCGCAGGCGGTGAACGAGGCGTGTGAACGCAGCCTGGGGGCACTTCAGACAGACTATATAGATCTATATCAGATTCACTGGCCGAATTGGGAGGTGCCACTTGCCGAAACGGTCGGTGCGCTCGACGCGCTACAGGATGCAGGGAAGATCAGGTCATACGGTGTGTGCAATTTTGCCCAACAGGATCTGACTGAAATGATCGCAACAGGCAGATGTGTATCGGACCAGATGCCGTACAATCTCGTGTGGCGCGTGATCGAGAGGGCAGTGCTGCCACTGTGCCGCGATAACGGAATTGGAATAATCTGCTATAGTCCGCTTGCGCAGGGCGTTCTTACTGGCCGTTATGCGAGTGCAGATGATGTGCCTGAAGGACTGGCGCGGACGCGCCACTATTCGAGCGAGCGGAAGTTTTCGCAGCACGGTGAGCCCGGACTCGAGGAGGGGCTGTTCGAGGCAGTGGCGGAAATCCGCAAGATCGCCGACGGCATGGGTGAACCGATGGCGGCTGTCTGTCTGGCCTGGGCGCGGCAGCAGGCGGGGGTGACGTCCTTGCTGGTTGGTGCGCGCAACGCCGAGGAAGTTCGCCGAAACCTACCGTCGCTTGAACTGACACTGGATGAGGAGGTTTTGAATCAGCTGTCAGCGGCGACCGAGCAAGTAAAGGAATACCTGGGAGACAATCTTGATATGTGGCAGGTCCCTGCGCGCATGAGGTGAACCGGAGCGGCTACTTCTGCGGCGTTCGCTCTATCACCTCGTGGGGCCAGACGATTTCGCGGCGCGCGGGCGTAAGCCGTTCGAGTAGCTCTGGAGATGGCCGGTAGCCGAATCTGAAGATGCCCCAGGATGGTCCATAGCGGTAGACGACGACGCGACGGTCACCCTGGACCGAGCGGCGGGCGGAGCCGTGGCAGATCGTATCCACGAATATGAGGGCGTCGCCCGCGTCCATGTAGATTTCCTCTGCACCGATGATGGCGTCGGCAGAGCCGCCGAGCCCGATGCTATGGGCGTCGTATTCGGGCGGTGGAAAATTAGACTTGTGGCTGCCGGGGATGACCATTGTACCGCCGTCGCTTGGGCCGATATCGGTGAGGGCGACGAGAACGTTCACCTGGCCGTTCATGAAGTGGCCGTTGTGAAACCTGAACTGGTTGCGCTTGCTGATGTGATGTCCCCCTGAGTGGATTCCGATGGCCTCTCCCGGCCCGCGCAGATTGGCAAAGTTCTCATCGATAAAAAGAGGCCCGTGGTGAAAGTCGAACGAGCCTTCCCCTCCCACAAAGTACTTGACCTTTTCGATCCAGGAAGGATGATCGATCAGGTTCTCGAATCCGGGACCGGCTTCATAGATCTGCTGCAGGTTGAGGCCGTCGGCGCTTCCGTACTGGTGGCCGTGAACGTATCCCGCCCACTGTCCTACCTCCAGAGGCAGGACGGCGTCGATCTCGGCATTGCAGTCGGCGATCTCTTGTTCGGTGAGGGCGTTCTTGACCAGAAGATATCCTCGCAGATCAAAGAGAAAGATATCGATTTCGCTTGGTTTCTGCGGTACAGCGCTCATCATTTCTCCTGTTAAACGATTTGGCCATTTTGGCCGATTCTTTGGGTAAGCTAAAATGCAGCGCACATTGCCCCTGGATTGTGAATTGCCAGTTTACCTTTGCGGGTGGCAATCCCGTGCATTATACAATACGGTGGGCGGACAGGATACCAGGAGGCAGTTCAACAAACAATTATGGCTCTCTCACCCGATCATCTCGTATATGCCGCGCCAGATCTTGAAGAAGCGGTAAGGGACCTGGCTGAGCGCTTCGGTGTCCGCCCTTCTGCCGGAGGCAAACATCCAAATGGAACCCACAATGCGCTGCTGGCATTGAGCGGCTCCTGTTATCTGGAGGTCATTGCGCCAGACCCGGAGCAATCACACCAGCAGGGGGAGGGGCCGTTGGCCTTCGGATTGGACTGGCTTAAGATTCCCAGGTTGGTGACATGGGCTGTACTGGCCCCCTCACTGGAAGAGGTAGCGAGCGCTTCGCAGGCTGCTGGTTATGATCCGGGCGTGGTGGTAGAGGGCGGGCGCGTTCGACCGGACGGTGCGCGGTTGAGCTGGCGTACGACCAAACGACCGGAGACCCAGGAAGGGTGGCCACCGCCAGGCGATGGGATTGTGCCGTTTCTGATCGAGTGGGGAGAGGAAACTCCGCACCCATCTACGACTTCAGCGCAAGGTGTGCGGCTACTTGAACTTTCTCTGTTCCATCCCCGGCCCGCCGAGGTGCAGCCGATGTTGTCAGCGCTTCATATCGACATTCTGGTGTCCGCCGGCGATGCACCGGAGATGCGGGCGAGGCTAGAGACGCCTCTCGGTATCGTTACTCTGGAGTAGTAAAGGATGGACATATCTCAGTTCCGACCTTTGGCACTGCGCAATTTGGCAGTTCTTTCTGGCTTGACTAGACGCCTTCTCCGGCTTTCTGCCAGCGGTTGGACGGGTGGCAAGCGTCTCGGCGCCGCGAACGACAATGGCCAGCATATTTGGACCCGCATTTAGGGAATGTCCCAACGCCTGACATCCTGACCATCTTTTTTCCGTTCCCCCGCCCAATTGTCCCCCAGGAGCAAAGGCAGCCCCCGCCTCACACAGACTGCTCTACCTGATTCCTGGTCCCCCTAATCTCCCGATCGGAATGTTGGGATTCCGATGGAGAGGCGCGCCTGGCAGACGCGCTTTACGAAGGCCCGCGATTTGGAGACCCTTGCAGAAACTCCTGCGGGACATAGCGCGTCGCGATTTTCAGCTCACGGACTGGCTTATGGCCGGTGACCCGTGCTGCGTTATTTCTGTGAACGCTGTAGTTGTCAGGATGGCGCAGGCAGCAGATGTGTTTTTGACTCGGATCCGTCTAGAAATGTATGCTAAGAGTCAGGTGACGAAACGTTGGAACATTGCCAGATGTGAGAGCGGGATCTAGAGATTACAAAAGGAGAAACTCTGTCGTGAATAAGATTATGGGAAATTTCTTAAAGGTTTTGGCCGTCGTGGTTTGGGTTCAATTCCTGGCCATCCTATTCTACGATCCTGCTCAGGAAGGCGTTGGATTTCAGATTTGGTCTGTACTCGACCCTCTGATGGTTATTGCTATTCTCATCACCATTTGGGTTGCTTTCCGGCGAAAGACAGAGATTGACAGTCTGGCAGAGGAAGGTCTGTCCAGGGAGTACATCGAAGCGAACATCGCACTTTACGGAGGTGTGGCATTGCTTGCCGCGCTCCTGTGGAACTGGATCGGATCGCGGTGGGCGTACCCATTGGTGAGCTTTCAGTGGTTGTGGATCCTAATCGACCTCACGCTCCCGCTGCTCTTGTTCTCGGCTGGCAGGCGTCTCACCAGGACGGCAGCGTTGTGAAAGCAGAGCGAAGGGGCTTCTGCTCTCTCAGGTTGGAGATGACTGCGACGAGACGGCGAGAACCGGAGGGGAACTGGAAATGCGAAACGGACACGCAGCAGAGAGTCCGTGATAGAGGAGGGATTTCGACGTGAAGAGACTTTTGGGAATCGCCATGCAGGTGTTCGCCGTGGTGTTCTGGATCCAGTTTGTTGCCATTCAGCTGTACGACCCGATGTCCGAGGGATTCGGCGCGCTGGTCTGGACAATCTTCGATCCATTTGTCGCTGCGGGCACACTCATAACCATATACGTTGGGTTCAGGAGAAAACTGGAAGTCGACAAGGCCGATGAAAGAGGCCTAACTAGGGAATACTTCGAGGCAAATTTAACGCTGTATGGGGGGATCATCCTTATTCACGCACTGCTGTGGAATTGGATCGGTTCCCGTTTGATCGAACCAGAGATGAGTCTCCAATGGCTGTGGATATTTATCGACATATCCGTTCCTTTGCTACTTTTTCCTGTGGGCCGGTATCTTGCCAGGAGTGACAGTGCGGAACAGGCTGTTTAGACAAGTCGTTGCGGCTGCTCTGGCTTGTCGGGGCATTCCCAATGATCGGTTCGTTCCAATCCTCACTTAACACAGGCAGGCTCTATGCGAGTAGGCCTGTCTTAATGCACCCTTCTTACTTCGAGCCTACATTATCCATTCATCCAATCTTCGAGATTGGCTGATTTCGGTCGTATTGACTGTTGTCGAGGATTCGTTGACGTTTGTTTGAACCAGAAGATACAAGCATTTGCCAGAATAGTAACTGCCCTGGCTGGCTTGCCGAGGCACACTGAGGCAAAGGACATTTAAGGCGCTACAGTTTCATCTGCAGTATGTCCGGGCAGATTACCTATGGTCCGGGGCACAGATTTTCGCTTCACTTTATTCATTGGCAGCAACTGAGCCATGTTTTGTGTGTGTTCTGTCTCGGCGGAGTGTACCGTCAGTGTTTCGGTAGCGAGCTCGAGATGGTCATAGTGGTGAATGTTGTGTATAAATGGGCGTTGGCTCGCCTGTCTTGCCTGCACCGGCACATACTCGGAATCTGGCAAGACGCGTGGTGGGGGGTTAAGCCCGGCCGCCGCGAGACGACAACTTCAAATTAACCACACACTCGCTACGGCGCGGACAAAAGGGGGGGCGTTGGGGGGGGGGGGCCCC
>JAPPKG010000328.1:0-14553 GCA_026914085.1 Caldilineaceae bacterium
GGGGGGGGGCGGCCCCCCCCCCCCCACAAGGGAGGGCCTAATAGGCCCGACCGCCAAAAACTGCATTGGTCAGTGGTTAGAGACGGGGCTACCTCTGACTGAGAGTTGATCGCGGACTGGACACGTCTGTGTTGCTGCCGGAGGCATGCGAAAGTTCGCCCGCATTATGGAATGCACCCTTGCTGCGGGAGATCATGTATAGGTGTACCGAATCGCGTACTCGATCCTTCCTGGAGGGGGCTACCTTTGAGCAATCGTTCTTCCTTTGGCATACTGTGGTCAGTCGAAGCAGAGAGAGTGCCGGAGGACGCTGGCAGCCGAGTTGGAATGGAGATCGCTATGCCGATATATGAGTATATCTGCCTGGATTGCAACAGCCTGTTCGACCGACTCTGGCCAACGATTGCTTCGGCACAGGAGCAGCCCACCTGCCCGGAGTGTTTCGGCAGTTCAACGAGGCGAAAGGTATCGCAGGTGGCCGTTCTGGGTGAATTGGGCGGACTAACGCCGCAAGAGAGGAGCGCGTCGAGCGCCGAGTCGGCCGGGTCGGCCTCATACACGCCGAAGGAACAGATCGAGAAGCTTCAGGCCAACCGGCAACGAAAGCGCGAGCAGGGCAGATGAACGGGCACGTTCCTTTCGGTGTCGCCGACTACTTCTGGGAGGAGGCCAACATGCGTCAGGGCCTCCTTGATCAGCTGATGGAAACATTTCGCGGCTGGGGATACGGCGACGTGATTCCGCCGATGTTTGAGTTTGACTCTACCCTGAGCGCGCAGTATGACGACCGGCTGCGCAGCGGCATGTACCGGTTTCTCGACCGCGACGGCAGCACGCTCTCCCTGCGGCCCGAGTTCACCACGCCGGTCGCCCGCCTGGTGGGCGCACGGCTCCACGACTGGCCCATGCCGCAGCGATTCTGTTACGGGGGCAGCGTATTCCGCTACCTGGAACCGCAGGCCGGCCGGCAGCGCGAGTTCTGGCAGGCTGGCGGCGAGCTGTTCGGCGCACCGGACCCGGCTGCCGACGCCGAGATTCTGGCCCTGACGGCCACTGCCCTAAAGGTTGCCGGGCTGACTCAGTTTCGACAGATTGTGGGGCATATCCGCTACTATCGCAGTCTCCTGGAAGCGCTTACGATTGATTCGCAGCAGACGCAGCAGCTGCAGTGGGCGCTGGAGCGGAAGAGCGAACCGCTGCTGGAAGAGTTTCTGCGGGACACGCCTCTGCGGACCGGGCAGCGCCAAGCGGTTGAGACGCTGCCGCAACTGGTGGGCGAGAATGTGGACAGTATCCTTTCCCTGGCAGAACGCCACATTCAGAACAGAGGGATGCACGAAAGCCTGCAGAACTTGCGCGGAATCGTTGACGCGCTTATTGGTTACGACATTCTTGACAGTTTTGTCATCGACCTGACCGAGATTCGCAATTTGGGGTACTACACCGGCGTCTCGTTCGAGGCGGTGGCGCCGGGATTGGGCACGGCCGTCGCCAGCGGCGGCAGGTACGATGACCTGGTGGGCCGTTTCGGACCCGCGCAGCCCGCAGTGGGCGTTGCCCTGGGGGTGGACCGGCTGTTGGTGGCGCGTCAGCGGCAGGACGGGCAAGACGCCGGGGCCGGCCAACACCGACTTCAGCCCGCACTGGCACTGCCCCAGGGCAGTCCGGAGGCTCTGGCCCAGGTCCAGAGACTGCGCCGGGCCGGGATGCACGTTCAGGTGGACGTCAATGGCTGGGGGCTCGATGCAGCCTTCCTCTATGCAGCGGAGACGGACGTACGCGACGTCCTGGTTTGGGAAGATGGATTTCAGCATCACCGCCGCGACGAGCGGGGCGACTTTGTGCTGCTCGGTCCGCTGGAGGTAGGCGGTCTGGCAGGCAGGACGGAGATGAGTCGGGAAGAGCTGTTCAAATGACGCAAGCTACAGTGGCGCCCTTTCGCGGCCAGGCGGAATCTGACCAACGGCCACTGCCGTCCACGGCGGACAGACGCAGTAAACAGTCGCTACTTTTTGCCCTGCCGAAAGGGAGGCTGGCACAGGATAGTCTGTCCTTCCTCGAGCGGGCTGAGCTCTCGATTCCCACCGACACAGAGAGCCGCAAACTGATTTTACCTGCGGCGGACGGCTCAATCGGCTTTGTGATGGCCAAGCCGCGCGATGTACCCACCTATGTAGAGCACGGCGCCGCCGATCTGGGTATCTGCGGCCTCGACGTGGTCCGGGAGACGGACCGGGCGGTCTACGAGCCGTTGCTGCTTCCTTTCGGTCACTGCCGCCTGAGCGTTGCCGGCCCGGCGCCGGGGTCGGCCACCGCGCATGCAGAGAACCCCGATGCTGCAGGCCTTGCCGTCAAGCCAGCTTCATCTGCTCAGTTGGATGGTACGCCGCTGCGCTACATGAGCCAGCCCCGTATCGCGACCGAGTATCCGCGTCTCACGCGTCAGTTCTTCGCCGAAAGAGGCGTGAACGCGGAGATCATCGCTCTGGGCGGCTCGGTCGAGCTTGGGCCGATTCTGGGGCTGGCCGACCTGATCGTGGACGTAGTCCAGACCGGGACCACCCTGCGCATGAACGGGCTGGTGGAGATCAGGACGATCCTGGAGAGCCAGGCGGTGCTGATCGTTAACCGCGCCTCGTACCAGCTCAAAGCTGCCGAGATCAACAGGATTATCGAGCGGATGCGATTGCTTACCACATAGTCACCAAGCCCCACCGGGCGGGCTGAGTATCAGAGAAAATCAGACAATGAAAGAGTCCGACGCGCTTCCCCGGGGTCGGAACTGCCAGAGGTATTGCATTGCCAGAGATTACCGATTCACAACTGATTGACGGCGTTCAATTCACTGTACTGCGCGCGTTCGGCGATGACCGGGGCCGCTTTCTGGAGACCTTTCGGAAGGCGTGGTTTCCGCAACGCAGCTGGGCGCGCGTGCAGTCGAACGTCAGCTATTCGAAGGCGGGCGTTTTGCGCGGGTTGCACTACCACTTTCATCAGGTGGACTACTGGTTCTGCGTGAACGGTACGGTTCAGGTTGCACTGGCCGATTTGCGGCCGGACAGCCGGACGTTCCGAAAGACGGAGACCCTTCAGATCGGTGAACAGAACCGGATGGGTGTCTTTATTCCGGTAGGTGTCGCGCATGGATTTCTGGCTCTGACGGATGCTGTTCTCACCTATAACGTTGACAACTATTACGACAACACGGATGAACACGGCGTAGCCTGGAACGATCCGGAGCTGGGCGTCAGTTGGAAGCAGGACGCGCCGCAACTTTCCGAACGCGACCTCGGCAATCCCCTGCTGGCGGACCTGCCGGTCGACAGTTTGCCGCGCCTGTGTTCAGCTTAGGTCCGGCGCAGTTTGGCGGCGACTTTGGACCCCGGTGCACCTGCTCTGTGCGTTACTCTGCGCCGCAACGACTGAACCATGGATGAAACTGGTCACAACCGATCTCCCAACGTCTCCGAAGGTGGAAAACCGGGGCGAGAAGAGGCGGAGTATCGTAAACTGCCGGCGGTCGACAAGCTCCTTGCTGTGCCGGAGATCGCCGCACTGGCTGCGAGTCACGGGAGCGGACCTGTCACCGAAGCAGCCCGCGCTGAACTCGACGCGGCGCGCATGGCCATCCGCAAGGGACAGCCGGCGCCTGCAGAGGGGGAATGGCAGGAGCGCATTACGGACAGCGTGCTCGCGGCCTCCGCCTCTTCCCTGCGGCCCGTCATCAATGCCACCGGCGTACTCATTCACACAAATCTAGGGCGCACTCCCCTCAGCAGCGCCGCCCAGGAGGCGGTCGTCCGCCTGGCACAAGGGTACAGCACACTTGAATATGATCTGGAGGCCGGTCAGCGTGGTAGCCGCCACGCCCACCCCGCCCGGCTGCTGTGCGAGTTGACCGGAGCCGAAGATGCGCTCGTCGTCAACAACAACGCGGCGGCCGTTTTTCTGGCGCTGACCGCGCTATGCGTCGGACGGGAGGTGATCGTAAGCCGCGGTGAGCTTGTCGAGATTGGCGGTGGTTTTCGGATTCCTGACGTATTGCGCCAAAGCGGGGCAACACTCGTGGAAGTCGGCACGACAAACCGCACGCATCCCCATGATTTCGCGGGCGCCATGGGCCCCCGGACTGCCGCCCTCATGCGGATCCATGCCAGCAACTTCAAACAGGTCGGCTTTGTGAAGAAGCCGGAGCTGACGGAGCTGGTCGAGATCGCCCGCTGGCAAAGTTCCGCCGGCGGGCGGGGTTCTGTGGAGACTGCGGACGCGGCTGACGAGAGTGGTGCTGACGCCGGAGGTCAAAGGGGCGTACCCGGCGACCGCCCGCTGGTCATAGACGACCTCGGTTCGGGCACGCTGCTGGATACGACCCAATTCGGGCTGGCGCCGGAGCCGATGGTGCAGAGCAGCGTACGGGCCGGCGCGGACGTTATCACCTTCAGCGGTGACAAGCTGCTGGGAGGACCCCAGGCCGGTCTGATCGTGGGCAAGGGCGAGGCTATTGCAGAGCTGCGATCGCATCCGCTGGCGCGGGCCCTGCGCGTGGACAAGATGACGCTGGCTGCGCTGGATGCAACGTTGGGAGCCTATCGACACGGGCGGGCTGCCGCTGAGATCCCGGTGTGGCGCATGATCGCGCAGACGACGAAGGCAGTAGAACAGCGCGCGCGCCAGTTCCAGCACCGGCTGGCGGCCGCAAGAATTGAGAGCGAACTGGTCCCAGGGCAAAGCACAGTTGGCGGGGGCAGCTTGCCGGGCGAAACGCTGCCCACGGTTCTCCTGGCGCTGGACATGCCGCGGCCTGACAGCGCGGCCGCGGCACTACGCGAAGGAGACCCGCCCGTAATCTGCCGGATACAGAACGACCGGCTGCTTTTCGACCTGCGGACCGTCCTGCCGGAGCAGGAGCAGGCGCTGTTTGAGGTACTCTGCAGCCGGCTGCCCGCACCTGACGGCAGAACGGGCGGCGCCGGCCTCTAGGTGAATAGCGGTAGCGACTGTGCCCCTCATCTACCTGAAGCTCGGCGGCTCGCTGATCACCCAGAAAGACCAGCCGGAAACGCCCAGACCGGATGTGTTGGCACGGCTGACCGGGGAAATTGCCCGGGCCAGAAGGGCGCGTCCAGGACTTCAGCTGGTTCTCGGGCACGGCAGCGGCAGCTTCGGCCACGTCAGCGCGCAGCGGCATGGCACGCGCAGGGGAGTTCACGGCGAGGCCGGGTGGTATGGCTTTGCCGCCACGGCGGACGCGGCCGCGCGTCTGAATCGTATCGTCGCCGCGCATCTGCTGCAGGCAGAGCTGCCCGCCTGGACCGTGCAACCCAGCGCGGCACTTCGCTGCGAGGATGGCAGGGTCGTCAGCGGCCCGGGAGAAACGGTTCGCCTGGCGTTGGAGCGGGGCCTTCTGCCCTTGCTGCACGGAGACGTGGCACTCGACAGCGTGCGCGGCGGAACGATTGCCAGCACGGAGGAGATCTTCGAACAGATGGCACCGCAGCTTCCTCCGGTTCGGATTGTGCTGGCGGGCGAAGTAGACGGCGTCTATTCCAGCGATCCTCGCCGGAACCCGGCCGCAGTCATGCTGCGAGAGATCACGCCCCTCTCCTTTGAATCGCTACACGCAACTCTCGGCGCCAGCCATGCCACCGATGTCACCGGAGGCATGGCCGCAAAGGTCGAACAGTCGTTGCGCATGGTGCGCGCAGTGGCAGGTCTGCAAGTAGTTGTCTGCGGCGGGTTGATGCCGGACGCCGTCTTTCGCGCGCTGACAGACCTCTCCGATCCTCCCGGCACGCTCATTCACGCCGGCGCGCCGCGGGACCCCTCCTGAATATCTCTCTGTCTTTGGCGGTAACTTATTTCAGTGGTCAGTGGGTTAGTTTCCACCCGTTTGGTCGCGGCTGCGGGGCAAAGGCAGGCTTGGATGTGCCCCCTGGCTGCCCTTCTTCAGGGGTGCGGGCGGGCCACCGCAGAGGCGTTGCGTTTTGGCCCGGATGGGCGACCGACGGCGATTGCGACGCACAGTTGGCGTGGGCTGGTGTCAGGGGGGCGTTGCGGGGGGCGTCCCCCCGCACAAGGGAGGCCGCTTGCGGCCGACCGCCCCATAGGCGAGGGGAGAGAGTGGAGAAGTGAGGAGTGAGATAGGGCTGAGCTCGCTTCCAGCAAGGTAGGGGGAATGGCTGAGGTTGAGCATTCTTGGCAGAAATTGGAGAGCTTGGGAGAGGACAGGGGGACATGGTGGCAGGACTGAAGTATTTGCCCGCTATTTTGGCGTCCTAGTATAATGAAACCGGGAGAGTACCGAAGGAACAGCGGATGCTTTCCCCAGCTGAGGAAGCGGCAGGCAGTGGCCGGTGCGCAGTAAACATGGCGCCGCGGTCTGCGAAGTGAGTGTTGAAAGAGGGCAGGCGAAGAGTTCTTCTTGCGGATGCCGGAGTAAGGATACGGATGTTTCTAACCATCGTTTCATTTTTTCTACTGTTGGGCCTGCTGATCTTTTTCCATGAACTGGGTCACTACCTGGTTGCGCGGCGCAACGGCATCGAAGTTGAAGAGTTCGGCGTGTTTGGATTCCCGCCGCGCCTGGTCAAGCTCTTCACCTACGATGGCACGGATTTTACGCTTAACGCGATTCCCTTCGGCGCATTTGTGCGTATGAAGGGAGAGGATATGGCCGACACGAGCCCGGGCTCCTTCAACGCAGCCCGTAAACGCGGCCGCGTTCTGACACTACTGGCCGGACCGGCAATGAATTTTCTGCTGGCGATCTTTTTCTCGATTGCCAGTGTCTTTTCCGGCTTTCCCGCCGGCGCCGCGCATCCGCTGTTGGACGATGTCGCAGCCGGCACGGAACTGATGGGGGCCGCTTTCAAGCAAAATGACACGCTCCTCCGTTTCAACGGACAGCCCGTCTATGTCGATGCGAGAACCGGTGAACTCTTGAGGCCGAAGCGGCGCACGCCCCCCATCTCCGCGGAAGCCGGCACCATCGTCATTCTTCGCGACAGTGCCCTGCACACGTTTCAGGTTCCCTTTGCTACCCGCAACGACCTGGAAAGTCTGCTGGAAGACGTTTCTGCCCGCGCCGCTCTACACACTCAGGTCACCCAGGTGGCGCCGGGGAGCCCCGCTGAGGAAGCCGGGCTGATGCCGGGAGATATCTTTTTTGCCGTCAATGGGGAGGTCGTAACGGTCGAACGCGGCCTGGGCGAGGTGGTTCTTTCGCATTTGGGGGAGACGATATCGGTAACGATGCTGCGAGGGGATGAACTGTACACCCGCGATGTGCTGGCCCGCCAAGATCCCCCGCCCGGCCAAGGCGCAATGGGCGTTGGTATCAGCGGCAATCTGATGCTGGTTACACTTCCCTTCTTCAGCAGTATCTGGCAGGGCGTCGTAGGCATTGTCGACTATGTGCAGGCGGTGATCGCGCTGCCGGTTCTGTTGATCTCCGGGCGGCTGGCGCCCCAGGATGCTGCGCTCTCCGGCCCGGTTGGTATCGCCCAGCTCGTGGGCGGGGCCGTCAATGCCACCGCAGACACGGGCCTCTGGTTCCCAGTGTGGCAGCTGGCAGCCATCATAAGCGCCGGACTGGCCATAGCCAATCTGTTGCCGATACCCGCGCTGGATGGGGGCCGGCTGCTGTTCATCATCATCGAGAAGCTGCGCGGGCGTCGAATGCCTCCTGAAAAAGAAGGCGTCATACATCTGGTCGGATTTGTCCTGCTGTTGGGGCTGATGGTTGTCATAACCATCAATGACATCCGCTCCGGACCCCAAGGCATCGACTGGTCCCAGCTGTTGGGGCCGTGACGGCGCAGACGTAACCTTACAGTTCCCGGACAGGCGAGTTACATGCCCCGACGATGACACGAGAAAGTTCAAGCTTCTCGGAGGCCGACTCCGATCAGATAATTCCACCTCATTCCGAAGGCCGTTCGGAGGCGCAAGTTCCTTCCTGGGGCGCGAAGCGCTGCCCTTCCTGCTACAGCGTAGTTTTACCCAATCAGACCATTTGCGCGGAGTGCGGCACTCGCCTTGTCCCGCGAGTCACTCGAATTCGGTGCCTCCGCTGCGGAAAGCAGGCCACATCCGACCATGTAATCTGCCCCAGTTGTGGGCGCAACCTGCACGCCGCTCCTTCGCGGATGCTCACCTTTGGCGTACCGGCGCTGCTGGTTGGGGTACTGGCGATCGTGCTCATCGCGCGCGGGATGCCGACTTTCCTGCAGGAAAGTGAGAACTTACCTCTGCTCCAGAACTTCGTAATCACACCGGCTTCCTCAGACAGCGAGCCGAATGTACTGCCTGCGCGCGAGAGCCTGGCCCCCGCGGTCGTTCAGAGCGGCCCGGGCCAGTCGGAACAGTCGTCAGGCTCCGAATTGGAGCCGGCCGTTGCCGCGAACGCAACCCCGACGCCGACGCAGGAAGTACCAGGCTCAGAAACTGAAGGGTCGCAGGCGGGTTCCATTCCGGCGGACACACCGGTTCCACCGGCTGAGACACCGACTGAAACGGCAACGCAGGCTGAAGAAGAGCCGACTGCGACCGTTGCTGCAATAGAAAACACAGCAACGCCGGCTCCTGTTTTTCCGCCGCTGCCAACCATTACCCAAACTGCGACGGCGACAGCATCGGCGACAGCGACTCCGACTGCCGTTCCTACACCCACATGGCTGACCTACACAATCAGAGCGGGCGATACAATCGGTGCAATTGCCAGACGATTCGATATTTCCCAAGAGGATTTGCTCAGGGCAAATGATCTCTCTCCCCTGGACGTCACGCGACTGCAGATAGGGGACGTAATCGTCTTGCCCGGACTGCTTCAGGCGACGCCGACACCAACGCCGACAGAAGTCGTCTCCGAAACACCGAGTGCGACGCCTGCCGGGTAGCTTTACGCAGCGGCGTACCGGGACGCGCCGTTCATCTGGCAACGGTGCGAATGTCGTTTTATAATGCAGCCAGCCCCATGCAGGTGATGGAGCGCCGCTATCGGAAAGGTTGCACTCTTTGAATGTGAGGCGGGACGTGACCGACACCGTCACAGCCAGCAGCGACGCGCAGACGCAACCCAGGCCGGCGCAGACTGTCGAGGTCCTGTTAGCCCAACTGCGCGAAGACGAAGTGCTTCCTACTGCGCAAGAACTGGTCGTCCTGTCGGACTTGAGTCTGGCCGACATGAGGCGCGTGCAAGAGGCGTGGAACACGATCAGAGACGGCTGCAGGCTGCATATTATACGGTCGCTCGTGGAAGAGAGCGTTGCCAATCTGCACGTACAACTGGGCCGTCTGCTGCGCCTGGCACTGAAGGACGCCCTGCCGGACGTGCGGATACTGGCTATACGCGGCCTGTGGGAAGACAGAGAAGCTGATCTTGTCGGTCCTCTGATTCATATACTAAACAACGACCCCTACGATACCGTGCGCGCCGCGGCGGCCGAAGCACTCGGCGCATTTGTGCTTGCCGGTGAATTGGACGAGCTCTCGCCGGCCCTGGCCATGCGCGCCGAGGACGCGCTGTTAGCAGTACTGCACGCCGATATGGAACCGCTGTCGGTTCAGGCGCGTGCGTTGGAGAGCATCGCCTTCTCCGGGGAGACGGGCATCCGGGAGTTGATCGAAGATTGCTACTATTCCCACGATGAGGAGATGCGGTTGGCTGCGCTGCGGGCAATGGGACGCAGTGCAGACGTGCGCTGGCGTTCGACCGTACAGGCCGAGCTCGGCAGTCCGGATACGGATATGCGCGCGGCCGCTGCGCGTGCCTGCGGCGAGCTGGAAGCCCGAGACGCGCTTGAAGAGCTGATCGAGCTGCTGTCCGACGAGGGAAAGGCGGTGCGGCTGGCCGCGATTTTCGCTTTGGGCCGGTTAGGCGGGCGGCGGGCGAAGGAGATGCTGAGCGCGATGAGCGCCAGCGAAGACCCGGAGGAAGTGCAGACGGCCGAGCACGCCTTGGAAGAGGCCCTGTTCTACGGCGATGCCCAGAGTATTCCTCTGTTTGATGAAACTCTTGAAGAGTGGGACGATGAGGAAGATGACTGGGAGGCGTGGTGAATCTGAAGCTCAAGCGCCTGGTGCGCACGCACAGTTCCGAACAGTACGCACTCTTTGACTTGACCCAGACAGATGAAGAAGATCAGCCGCTTACGATCGGTAAACTCGATCTTCACTACACAGGAGAAGGTACGTACGGAACGCTCCTGTTATGGGACATGGATTCGCTGCAACTCGAAGCTGAACGCAGGCGCATGTTCGTTCAGGCCCTGCTCAGTGAGCTGGTTCTGCCTATGGGGCTGCCCAACGAATTTGTGGTTGAATTCTTTGCTCCAACCCTGGACGAATACGAAGTGTTCCACAATTTGGACGAGGGAACCGGCAACCCTGCCGAAGCGTTTGAGCGGGCAGACTGACTGCGTTTGAACTGAGTCTGCGCATCACTGCGCCAGCAATGCCTTCCGAGTGAAAGTACGCAAAGAGCGATGACGGACAGCAACCAGAGCAACTCTACAACTGAAAATGGCGGCACCTCCGCCGATTACCGCCGGATACTCAACGAGAGCGCCCGCCTGTTGCGTGCGAACCGGCCCGGCGAGGCCATCGCCGTGCTCGAGCCGCTCCAGGCCGACTTGCCCGACGACCCCGACATCGCCATAAACATGGGCGGTGCACTGATTTTGCAGCGAAAGTGGGCCAAGGCGGTCGAAACCTTGAAAAGGGCCGTGGATGCTTCACCTGACAATGTACTTCTGTGGACGAATCTGGCAGCCGCCTATCTGGGCCGGCTGGAAACGTCAGGTCCAAAGCACCAGGCGAGGGCAATTGCTGCCTACGAACGAGCGCTCTGGATTGATCCCTCCACACCGAACGTTCACTACCACTTGGGACTGATTTACAAACAGCAGGGAAACCTGAGCCGTTCTTCCGCCATGTTTCAGCGGGCCCTAGAGATCAATCCCAACGACCGCGACGCGCGTTTTTGGATGGAAAAACTGAGTGACCAGCTGGTGGAACGAGAACGCGAGAAAAGGGAGAGCCGCTACCAGCAGGGGCAACGGGACGGGAAACGCAGCGCCAACGGGCGCTCAGCGGGCGAGGGCGGAGAGGATTCGTAACAATGACGGCGGAGCCATCGGTATCGCCGCGCGCCACAGTTGACGAGAGGTCGTCCGTCAGTTCACAGCCGATACCCCGCTGGCGTGAACGGCCGGAACGCGCAGCCTGGATTGTCCTTCTTTTCTCCTTCGCATGCTTTCTTTTTCTGGTAACGAGCATCCCTCTGGCGGTTCGCAACCTCTACCATACGGCCGCCGCGAAACAGTCTCTCCAATTCGAGACCACGCTGGGCACAGTTCTCCTCTACCCGCCGAATTCCGACCAGCCGATTGCGCTTACAGAAAGGCGCGAAGGCATCAGCGAAGGCAGCCGGTTGGAGACGGGTGCGGCGACCCAAGGCGTGTTGGGCCTGCCCGCAGGTGGACAGAGTGATGAGTTGATGGGAACGATTCTCCTCTATCCCAACTCAACTCTTGAAGTTGTAATGAGCCGGCGCCCCTACTTTGCCGGCAGCAATGAACCCTATACGCTGCGCATCCGGGTTCAAGAGGGACAGGTGCGGCTGTTTACGCGCAGTGCATTCGACCGGCCGGTCGAAGTTCAGATCGAGACACCGCAAGGCGAGGCCCAGCTTGAGGAAGGAAACTACGCATTCTTTGTCAATGCGGATAGCAGCGAGATTGTTGTGAAACAAGGTGTGGCGAGGATCTTTCGGCCTGGACTGGAGCCGGTCGAGATCGAACCGGGTCTGCGCTCGTGGATTCAAGCGGACGGGACGATATTGCCGGCAGTTGCAGCGGTGCATAACCTGCTTCAGGACAGCGCTTTCACCAGACCATTGGGGGAGGTGTGGGAAAGCTACACGCCGCCATATGTAACGCCGGGGACGGTTGACTTCATCGAGAAGGACGGCCGTCAAGCAGCCCGTTTCTCATACCGGGGACCTGACCAGACGCATACCGAGATTGGAATACGCCAGGTTGTCGACCAGGACGTACACAACTACGATTCTCTGGTCGTCAAGCTGGACGTCAATCTGGACTGGCAGACCCTGGCAGGGGCGGGAGAGCAGAGCTCTGAATTCCCTTTACGCGTCGAAATCACCTTTACGGACATCTTTGGCAAGGAACGACGATGGGGGCATGGCTTCTACAACATGGACCCACTACCTTCTTATCCTCTGTTCGGTGGCGAACAGGTCCCGCTGTTCAACTGGCATAGCTATGAGTCGGAAAACCTGATGGAACTATTGGACGCGACACCGCCGGCCCATATCGATAGTATCAAGCTCTATGCCAGCGGCTGGAACTACCTGTCCTTCGCCAGCGACCTGGAACTGATTGTCGAATGACGCGCCGGCAGAGCAAGGTCCGGTTTGGCTGGCTGGTTGCTTCAGTCAGCCTCTTTCTTTTTCTGGCCTCATTTCAACTGGGTCTCCCCGGTCTCCACTACGACGAAGCCAAAGAGGCGGGCGTCAACGCGATGGAGCTGCTCCACGGCACGCCCGTGACCGCGTTCCGCGGCGCGACTGTATCCGTCTTCGGCCTCGATCTTCCCTTGATGGTGCAGGACTACATCGGCGCCGTGAACGTTTATCTGGCGATACCGTTTCTGGCTGTAACCGGCATCGGCGTACCCAATCTGCGCCTCTTGGCGCTGTCGCTGGCGGTCCTTGGGCTGCTTGCGCTGGAGCGAACTGTATCGGAATGGCTGGCTCTCAGTGAACGCAGTGCCGCTCCCATTGCACCTGTCGCCCCGGCCGCTCTCGCCTGCCTGACCCTCCTTGCCGCCGCACCCAGTTTCGTATTCTGGCAGCGACAGGGGATATTCGTTACAAACGCCACGTTTCCCTTTACTTTCGCCTGTATCTGGCTGGCGCTGCGCTGGCTGCGGCTCGGGCGGGGGCGCGAGTTGATTCTTTCGGCACTTTGCGGCGGGCTGGCGGTCTATGCAAAGCTGCTGGCGGCGTGGATAGTTTTGCCTTTCGGCTTGATGTGCGCCGGATGGTGGCTTTGGCAGCGGGGAAGGCGCCTGCCTGGCGCGGCTGTAGGGGAGAGCTACCGGATTCCACCTGCGGGGCCGTCACAATTCAGACTCGCGCGTCTACGTTATCTTTGCCGCCTTGCCTTTCCCATCGCAACTGCCCTGGCTTTCGCGTTACCCCTTTTACCCCTCATTGTGTTCAACCTCAAGACGGGCGGCACATTTGCGACGATCACGCAGAATCTCTGGAGCAGCTACTATGGCGTGGACAACGCCGCCGTATGGATGAACGCGACGGTGCGCTGGCAGCAGCTGCTCCAGACGTTGCGCGGTGACCATCTCTGGTATCTGGGCGCGGTCGAGGGGAATGCGCTGACCCCCTGGCTGGCGCTGGTTCTGCCGGTGGCCGCTCTGGCCCGCCCCGCTGGCCGCCGTGTGGTCGGTCCGCCCATTCTGCTGCTGGCCGCGGCGTTCGCAGTCAGTCTGTTCACTGTCAGCGACCTGTTCGTCACCCACTATGCACTGCTTCACCCGCTGGCGATCGCGGTGACGGGCACCGGTCTGCACGGACTCTGGCGATGGTCCGTTTCCGGTGGCGGCACGGGGATGCACAGAGCCCGACAGGCTGACGTCAGAGACGGCAAGCGACGGGCGAGAACCAGATTCCGGGGGTGGGAAGCGCTGCGCGACACAGGCTCACGCCTCCTGACCAGAATGCATTACGGACGGTTGACCGTTCTCCAGATCTTACTTGCCGTCCTTGTCGGCGCCGGTGTGCTGTTCGATCTGCGGGCAACGGCCGCCTACCACGCCGCGCTGACGCGCAGCGGAGGCCTGGTTGACCATTCAGACGCGTCCTACCATCTCGCCTATGACCTGCGCTACGGCGGATTGGGCGCCCCCATCGTTCTCGACTGGGGGATGGAGGCCCCGGTCCGGTTTCTGAGTGCGGGCAGCGTCAGGCCGATTGAGGTATTTGGCTACGGCTCCCTTTCCGAGCCGGACGAGGCGTTTATCCGGCGAATTGAACCGTTCCTGGAAAATGTTGAAAACGTCTATCTCCTGCGCGCTCCGGGAAATGAGCTCTTCCAGGGAAGACGTGAAGTTTTGGAGCGCCTGGTCGGTGAGAGAGACGGCCGCCTGGAGCGTGAACAGGTGTACTCCCAGCAGAACGGTACACCGCTCTTCGAGCTCTGGCGGGTCCGCTACTGAAGCCCTTTACAGTTTACGGTTTCGTTTCCGGACCGGTTGGATTGTCTAAGAGACAGCCGTCACGGGCGGAGCGGACGCAACTGGTAAGCGGGAGGAGGCGAGAAGCCCGGCCCCAACGGGTGCTTGCCAGATTTGGGGTGGGAACAGTGTGGCGGGGAATCGGCGCCGGCGGTGGCTGGCGTTGTATACCGTCTTTGGGCGAGACGCAGCGCAGGCGCCAGGCCCGGCCGGACGGGGGAGTCCGGCAGTTGGGGCGGGTGCGAGGGCAGGCACAAGGCCGGCACGTAAGGGGATCTGATG
>JAPPKG010000098.1:0-13462 GCA_026914085.1 Caldilineaceae bacterium
GTCAACAGCTACTCCCTTACGCTAAGGCAGGTGCGCTTCTCCTCGACTCTACCCATGTCGCCATTAGCCAGCGCGGCTTGTAAATCGTTGAACACCGCGTTTACGATCCTGTCCGCATCGGCGCTTGTCAGTGAAGCCCGGGAGGCCCCTTGCGACGATAGCTCTGCATTCTTCATTCGCTTGCTCCTTCACAAATCTTGCAGCCTTGCCTGCCTTACCAGCGGATTTCCCGACCCTAATCGGTGGACGCCCCGCCGTTGGCGGCTAGTCTCTCCCAGCCCTTCTCCCCGCGCCCTGCCCATGTCTGTCCGGACGCCGAGGTCCGCTGCGGCCGCTTGAGGCCGCTGTTTCCGAGCGGGCCAGCCGCGTTCGGCACGACCCAAGAAGTTTGAGGAAGCCAGATTTCGGACCACGTTGACGTGACTTAAAGGTCATCAGCGTAGCTCCCAGTGCTAATGCCGGAGTCATTGGTATGGATGACGGAAGATTCAGCTTACAGTACACTGAGGCGCTCAGCCGAAGCGTTGCAGGTTTGGGTCGCCTGTATCGAGGAGTGTTGGCAAGTGCCGACTGGAACCAAGAGGAGAGAGGACTATGCCTGTGAAGCATCGTCTATGGACCGTCGAGGATAAGCCGACGCAGGTTGCGTCCACGACCCTCGTGGACGAGAGGGCGTTGGAGGACATGATCGTGGCCGCGCCAGAGATCCTGTCGGACGAGTGGATGCTGATCGGACGGCAGGAGGCGACGGACGGCGGTGGTCGGGCGGATTTGGTCGCCATCGCGCCAGACGCCTCGTTGATCCTCATCGAACTCAAGCGCGACAAGACTCCACGAGACGTCATTGCGCAGACTTTGGACTACGCGAGCTGGCTGAGCGGAATCAGTGCCGAGGACGTCGCGGCCATGTACGAGCGGTTTCGGCCCGGTCGCTCGCTGGGGAATGACTTCCGAAGCAAGTTCGCTGCCGAATTGGACGAGGATGCGATTAATGAGACCCACCAACTGGTGGTCGTGTCTTCCATAGTCGACTCCCGTACTGAGCGGATCGTGCGCTACCTCACCGATCTCGATGTGCCGATAAACTTGCTCTCGTTCGACGTTTTCGAGCACGGCGAGACGCAGTTCCTGAGTCGCGTGTGGTTCTTAGACCCGATGGAAGCGCAGGCGAATGCATCGGAGGGAACGCGCGCGGAACGGGAGCCTTGGAATGGAGAGTTCTACGCGTGCTTCGGGCACGACGAGACGCGTTCTTGGGGTGAAGCGGTGCAGTATGGGTTCCTCAGCGCGGGTGGAGGTGGATGGTACAGCGGAACGCTGAGTCTCCTGGCAAAGGGCTCGCGAGTATGGGTGAAGGCGCCAACCTACGGGTTCGTCGGCGTCGGGCTGGTGACCGGACCGCGGCAATCAGCGCTCGAATTCATGATCGACAACAAGCCAGCGCTCGAGGTGCTTGAAGAAGGACATTACCACCGGGAGTGCACCGACGATCTCGACCGAATGGAGTATTTCGTGCCGATCCGCTGGCTCGACCATGTGCCGATCGAGAATGCGGTCGACGGGGTGGGCCTATTCGGAAACCAAAACACGGTTTGTCGGCCGCGGACGGCGAAATGGCGGAGCACAGTCGAGAGGCTCAAGATGGCGTTCCCCAACCATGACGGAACGGACGGGCACGTCGGTTAGGGCGTGGCAACTTGTGGCACTGGTCTGTGCAACGGGGCACTACTTCGTCAGGGATGAGCCGTCCACGGTAGACATCCTCATTGCCGAGGCGGCGTCGGCGACAGTCCACGACGTGCATGTCTGCGTACGAAACAGGTTCAGGGGCCAACAACTGACAGCGGCAATTCTCGTGAGTTCCATTGACGTCTGCATCGTCTGCCAGATCGTCAAGGAAACTGCTCTCGAACACCTCCTGTTGTCTCGGCCCGGTAACGCTAACGTGTTTCCCTGATTCAATCTGGCCGATGTTCCTGACGGTGCCGGCAATTTCGAGGTGCGACGTAGGCAATGCTAGCGTTGCAGAAGGGCGGTAGTTTCGGCAATGGCGACGGTGAGCCTAGCGCTGATTCTCAAGGGTTGTATCGTCCTCCTCCGGCTGCTCGTAAGCGGCCGGGTCTCCGTGTTGTCGAATGGGCGCAAAGCCAGAAGCGGGTCGCGATCAAGCCCCCGAAACAACCACCTGCCGCCGTTTCGGGGAAATTGCCTCTGCGAAACACTTCCGGGGCACTTGGGACTCACCGTCGGCGCTCTGCCGAAACACTCGCCGTTGCAAGAGTCCTTGTTCATCAGGGAGTTCAGAGTCCGGCCGGGATGACCGGAGCCGAGAGGCCGAAACACCGGCGAGGCGGGATCCCCCCGAAGACGGCCCTCACTTGCGCAGTCGGGCCATTCGGAAAGGTTGCTCCAGAGATCTTTCCTTGCAGGAAGGCGGAGCACGCGAAAGGGGTCGCGGAGACGTTCGCCTCCGCCACAAGGCCCTCTGGCACCGCTCTCTGGGTCCGCCATGTCCTCTTCGTCAAGGCTCGGAGTGAGATCTCGCCGGAGTTCGATGTTCACGATTGCTCCGATGGCACAACCGGGCACTGTAGGCACGGCGGTATTCCTCACCAGTGAGATTGTGCCGCAGAGGAAGCGAGATCGCTCCTCGGTCTACGTCAAATCGAGTGCTCGCCTGGACTCTGAAGTGGCGGCCTAGGGTACTGCGGCTGGAGACGTCGCGGTAATGTACTCCAGGACTAATGGAACGATATTCGTTAGTGCCGTGATGCCAGCCAGAAATACGGTTACGTAGGTCAGCCTCCTTATCGCTGTTGCATGCCTGTCTTGGGATCTTCGCTGGATCTCTTCGTAGCAATCTCGGTGCCAGAAGTGGGTCGTGTGGGCTGTTCGTTCGCAACACTCTCGCAACTCAGCATCTGTCATGAACAACGGTGAGCGCTTTTTGCTTCCTTCTGGCATTTTGGTATTCTCTCCTGCGGTTTCCAGCTATTCTGGCAGGTCTTGTCTGGAGATTCTGGCACACCAAGAGAGCAGTTCGGAGAACGGCTGGGAAGGCGTTTCGTGAGGCAGTCTCCTAGTTCGATAGGCCCGGCGGACGCTAGATGGAGGCGCTTGAGCATCGCCTTGAGCTGTTGCGGCGAGACGGCGGGCGGCTTCATCGCGGGCCTCCGTCGTTAATGGGACCGGCGCGCGGGCAGGCCCACTGCCCCGTCGCACGAAGATCCTGCACACGGTCTTGGGGGTCCCCAAAAGGCCGCCGACCGACTCGAGCGATTCCCACGTGTAAGCCCCGATCGCGCTACGGATGCGCTCCAGCTCCGCCTGTTCCGCGTCGCCAGGGTCGCACTCCAGCTGCTTGGTGGCCGATTCCGCCATCTCCGAGTGCTGCGAGATGTGCATCCTGAACCTGCATCTAAAACGCCTTGCCTGTCAAACGGCCCACCTTGCCGAGAGCACCTCGGCCTGTTGCAGGACGGTCTGCACGGCGGCGTCCTGAAGGTCGGGCGGATAGCCGTGTTTTCGCAAAATGTGTTTTACCAAAACCCGCATTCTCGCCCGCGCCGACTCGCGGTGTTGCCAATCCACGGACACATTGCTTCTCAAGCCGTTCAACAGCTCGTGAGCAATGACACGAAGATGGTCGTTGCCCATTACCTCGACCGCGCTCTCGTTCTGGGCCAGCGCATCGTAGAAGGAGATCTCTTCTTGGCTTAGTCCTTCCTCCTCGCCGCGTTGGTGCGCGGCACGGATGTCCTTGGCGAGCTCGATCAGTTCCTGAAGAACCTCCGCAGTCGTGATGGCATTCGTGTGGTAGCGCGCGATCGCATCCTCCAGGCGATCGGAGAACGCCCGACTCTGCACGACGTTGACGCGGCTCCGGGAGTGTATCTCGCCGTTAATGAGCTTACGCAACGCCTCAAGGGCGAGATTCTTCTTCTCCATCCCTTGGACCTCGGCGAGGAATTCGTCGGAGAGGATGGAGATGTCCGGCGTCTCCAAGCCGGCAGCCTGGAGAATATCGACAATTTCGGTTGAGACGACGGCGCGGCTGACGATCTGCTGCACGGCAAGGTCACGCTCGGCGGAAGACCTACCTGGCCCGGAGGTGCTCTTGGCAAGGGCTGCTCTGACGGTTTGGAAGAACCCCACCTCATCGCGAATTTGGTGACCCTCGTCGCTCGCTGCCGCAAGGGCAAACGCCTTGGAGAGTGCCAGCATGGCATCGCTGAAGCGACGGTGCGCTCGCTTCTTGCCTTCCTCGGTCGACTCGTTGGCCGCGTCGCGCTGCTGCATTTCGAGGACCCACTCGATCGCACCGGCAAGTGCCACGAGCCGTTCTTGGGGGGATCCGGTTAGCCCCGTTCGATAGTCGAAACCGTGGAACATGTCGGTCACGATCTCGTACTTCTCCAACATCACCGCGACGGCCTCGGCCTCGTCGACACCGGCACGTTTCCGGTCCTCACGCGAATACTGGCCGAGCGCGGATTTCAGGTTCTGCGCGATGCCGATGTAGTCCACGATCAGCCCGGCGGGCTTGTCGCGGAACACCCGATTGACCCGCGCGATCGCCTGCATGAGTCCATGCCCCCGCATGGGTTTATCGATGTACATCGTGTGCATGCTTGGTGCATCGAAGCCGGTCAGCCACATGTCGCGCACGATCACCAGCTTCAGCGGGTCGTCGGGATCCTTGGCCCGCTTGGCCAGCAGTTCCCGGCGCGCTTTGCCGCCGATATGTCGTTGCCATTCTTTCGGGTCCGCAGCCGCCCCGGTCATGACGACCTTGATGACGCCGCTCCCGTCGTCGTCACTGTGCCACTCCGGGCGCAGCTTGACGATCTCGTCGTAGAGCGCGATGCAAATCCGGCGGCTCATGCCAACCGCCATTGCCTTGCCGTCCATACCGACTACCCGGTTCTCGAAATGTTCGACGATATCGCCGGCGACCAGGCCGAGGCGCTTCTTTGTTCCGACGACGGCCTCGACGTTTGCCCACTTGCGCTTGAGCCTTTCCTGCTCGCCCTCGGCCTCGTCTTCAGTCAACTCGGCGATCTCCTTGTCGAGCTTCGGCTTCTCGGCGTCATCGAGTTCAATACGGGCGACGCGGCTCTCGTAATAGATGGGCACCGTCGCGCCGTCCTCGACGCCTCGGTTGATGTCGTAGACGTCGATGTATTCGCCGAACACGGCGGGCGTGTTCATGTCCTCCTTCTCGACGGGCGTACCGGTGAATCCAATGAAGGAGGCGTTCGGCAGGGCGTCGCGGAGGTACTTGGCGAAGCCATAGGAAATCCCACCGGTCTTGCGCTCCACCTTGGCCCGGAACCCGTACTGGCTGCGATGTGCTTCGTCGGCGATCACGACGATGTTCCGCCGATCGGTCAGCACCGGATAGTTGGTCTCGCCACGCTCCGGCGAGAACTTCTGGATGGTCGTGAACACTACGCCGCCAGACGGGCGGGTTAGGACCCTCTGCAAATCCTCGCGGCTGTCGGCCTGCTGCGGGGTCTGGCGGAGCAGATCGCGGCACATGGAGAAGGTGCCGAATAGCTGATCGTCGAGGTCGTTGCGGTCGGTGATGACGACGATGGTCGGATTCTCCATGGCCGGATGCGCAATAATCTGCCCGGCGTAGAAGGCCATGAGGAGGCTCTTGCCGGAGCCCTGCGTGTGCCAGATGACACCGATCCGGCGATCGCCTTCGGGGCTTGCGGCGCCGATCGTGCTTCCGACCGCATGGCGCACGGCGTGGAACTGGTGATACCCGGCCACGATCTTGACGAGACCGGAGCCCGTTTCACCGAAGACGGTGAAATCCCGGATCAAGGCCAGAAACCGGGTCTTCTCGAATACGCCCTCGATGAGGGTGTCGAGTTCCGGCGCACCCTTTGGCGCCACGGCGGACCCGTCCGCGGTGCGCCAGGGCATGAAGCGTTCGAAATTGGCAGTCAGCGAGCCGAGGCGCGCTTGGAGCCCGTCCGAGGTCACGAGCGCGGCGTTCGTGAGGAACAGGGACGGGATCTGATCCTTGTACGTCTGGAGCTGGTTGAAGGCGCCATCGAGGGTGGCATTCACATCGCCGGGGTTCTTCAGCTCGATTACGGCCAGGGGCAGGCCGTTAACGAACAGCACCACGTCCGGGCGCCTGTTGTGTTCGTGCTCGATCACTGTGAACTGGTTCACCGCCAGCCAGTCGTTCATGTCTACGTCGTCGAAGTCGATCAGCCGGGCGACGTCTCCTCCGATGCTGCCGTCCTCACGGGCAACCTCGACCGGCACGCCCTCGAGGAGATAGCGGTGGAGGCGGCGGTTCTCCTCGATAAGCGAGGGGGTCTCGGTCTGCTGGACCTTGCGCAGTACCTCCTCCAGCGTCTCGGCGGGCAGGTTCGGGTTGAGGCGTCCGAGCGCCTCGCGGAGTCGAACGTTCAGCAACACCTGGTCGTGGCTGACGCGCTCGGGCGTTGGACCATCCGGGGAAATGTCCGGCCCGTGCAACACCGCGTACCCGAGTCCCGCCAGCCATTCGAGCGCGGCTTCCTCGACATGGCTTTCCGATAGACCGGCCATCAGGCGACCTCCTTGGCCGGCCCCAAGACGAACCTCGCCCGCTCGCGGCGGAGCATCTCGTAGGGACTGATGCAATGCAAGCTCAGACCGAGGCAGGCATTCGGAAGCTTGATCTTCCTGATTGTGTCGGCGGGTACTTCATGCGTTACAACGGTGCAGCCGTGGGCCAGCGCGTGCGCGACAAGCCAGTAGTCGGCAACCTGCAGGAAGGTGGCGACGGCGGCGGGCTGATACCCGTTGCCACTCGCCCAATCGCTGACGGTGCGCAGCGCAGGCACAACCGCGCTATCCGGCCTGAGAAAGAACCCATCGCCCCGAGCCTGGGCCCAGGTCGTAAGCTCATCCGCGCCCGCGTGCAGCTCGTCGGCGACCTTCTCGATGCTCGCCACTTTGCCCGCGAGATTCTGCTCGACCAGCCAATCCCAGAAGGCGGGGCAGAAATCGAAGCCGTAATGCAGGTTCTTCGCCTGAATGAAGACGTTTGCATCGAGGAGATAGTCGGTCATCCTATCATTCCGACTTCGCGCCTGAGATTGTTGAAGGTCTCGGTCTTGGAGACGCCGAGCATCCGATAGGCGTCCCGATAGAGCGTCTGCCCTTCAAGCGTGCTGGCGACGACCGCACGGGCGAACCGGCGGCTAACGCGGGAAAGGGTCGTGCGATAGAAATCGCCGCCGCTTCCGCCCCGTGCGAGGTGCCGCAGGCGCTTGACCTCCTCCGCCCATGCGACGTCAAAGCTGGGGCGGTCTATCCTGCCCGCATCCAGAAGACGACGCAGGATGACCAAGGTGCTGACCTTGAAGGTCCTCGCCAGCCGGGGCAGATCGTCGTTGCGCAGCTCGTCTACGTGAAGTGCTGCGAGCGGCACGAGAAGCTCCGCTGCCACGGCGTTGCACCACACTTCCTCTCGCCGGAATCCCGGCTGAGGCGCGGTTCCGATGTTGGATAGAGCCGAGGCCCCAAGCCAGAGATGCGCAAGCTCGTGGGCGAGCGTGAACATCTGCGCGGCCTTTGTATCTGCGCCGTTGACGAAGATCAGCGGTGCGAGAGAATCGGACAGCGCGAAGCCGCGAAACTCTTCCGGGTCGAGACGGCGGCGGTTGTTGCTCATAACAACCCCGCTCACCATGACGAGGACCCCGGCCTTATCGGCCTGTTGGATGAATAGCCGCAGGGCATCGGTCCAGGTCGGGCAGTTCCGGCGGGCGGCGAGATCGAAGCCGAGCGTCTCGCGCATTTCGACCGCGACGGTTTCGGGCGGCGTCTCGACCGTTGCGCTGCCGACAAAGGCCAGCTCCGGTGCGCCGCCGACCCGGACAAAATCCCGATACCAGCTCTGCCGCTCCTGACAGGTGTAGACCGTGTCCAAGAGGTTCGGGCTTGGGCGCGTCACGGCCTGCCCGGCGAAGGTCCGGAAATCAGGGATCGGAACGGGTTCCTCCGGGGGTTTCGTGAGGAACAGGTAGCCGACCGGCACATGGACGGCGTGGGCGAACGCCTCCACTTGTTTCAGGGTGGGCTGCCTCGCGCCGCTCTCCCATTCCGGCAGCTTCTTGAATTTCGCCACGAGGTATTCCTGCGCGATACCGGAACGCTCACACGCCCACTGGAGAAGCTTGGGATTGACGGGGACGCGTGTCATGCCACGGCCTCCACAACCTTTTCGGCCTCGCGAATGCGGATCTCGCCGGACATGAGTCTTGGAAGTAAGAGGTCGCGAGTCTGGGCCAGTGTGCGAGATTCCGCTTTGGCGTGCTCGATTCTCTCGCGGATCGGCGACACAAGATCGGCAAATGAAGCCAGAACCTCGTCTCCGGGAAACACGATGACCGTATCCGTAACTTCGTTCGGCTTTACGGCTGGATATGCACCGCCATGCCCATCAGCGAGGTTTGCGAGTCGCTCGATGTTCTCAAGGCTTGTAACAGCGATGTATACAGTGTCGCGATACATCGTGCTTCGAGGTGAAAGGACCGCGAACCCGGTGCTCACGGTCAAGCCATCTCTCGATACGTAGGCGAATGATCCGTTTCCGGGTCGGGTAGTTCCCACGATCGTGTCACCCACCTTGGCGATTCTTCGAGCACGGCTCGGCGCGGCTTCCCAATCCAACAGAGTCGTGGCTTCAATGTTGCCCCACTTCGTGCTGGAAAGGTCAACGTACTCGACAGTTGGCGGATGATGCCGTGCGGTCCAGCTCTCGGAATTCGTGGCCGCCAGTCTTTCAAGTGTGTCGACTGACCACCCTTCAGGCGTGTCCCCGTCGTCGAGAGCGTCGGGAAACAGGTCCCAGAGTTCAGAACTCAGGTAGGGGGCGCGGCCCTCCGCCTTGGCGCGGGTGGGCCCGAAATCGACGAACCAGTCCTTGAAGATCGCCCGCGCCATCGCTTCTAGGGCCCCGTTCATCCGCCGGTTCAGATCGATCTTGTCTTGGACTGGGCCAACTGATGAGACGATCGCCATTTGCTCGGACTCGTTTGGCAGGCCAACGGCCATCTTCTTGAAGTCTTTTAGGGTTACGTGGCCAAGCCCTGTGGTCTGTTTATTGCGCGCAATCTCCGCAAATCGCGGGCGGAGCCAGCGCAGAAGAAAGAATAGAAAATCTTCGTCCACTCCTTTGTGCGGCGTCACCTTGTAGATGTGCTGATTGAGCCATCCTTCGGGACCTTCCCAACGGGAAACGTCAATCGATGTGTCTGGATTGCCCGACCAAGAGAAGAGCATGTCACCACTCTTCACAAACACACTCTTGTCGTAGTCACCGTCGGTGAACTTGGTCTGATTTGTAATGCCAGACTTCAACTCAGCGATCTTGATCACAGGCCGGCCTGTCTCGGAGAAATCTATCTTTTGGAACGCAAGGCCATTTTTCCACCGCGCAAGGTCGAAGACCGTCGTCCGCTCCCAATGATCAGCGCCAACGTACTCATACATTTGGCGTGACCTCCTCCAGCTTCTTCTGGATGAGGCCGGTCAGCTTGTCAGCCTCAGCGAACTGCTCCGCCAGCTTCTCCTTCAACTCCTCGAACCGCTCTTCGAACGCTACGTCGTCGGCCGCTGCTGCCGACGCGCCGACGTAGCGACCCGGCGTGAGGATGTAGTCGTGACCCGTGACCTCCTCCAGCGTCGCCGTCTTGCAGAAGCCCGGTTCATCCTCGTAGGCATCCGCGTCAGGCTCCCTTCGCCAGGCGTGGTAAGTTCTGGAGATTCTGGCGATGTCCTCGTCGGAGAACTCCTTGCGGGTCCGATCAATCATGTGCCCGAGCTTGCGCGCATCGATGAACAGGATCTCGCCGCGCCGGTCGCGCCGGCCATTGCTGGACTTCTTGCTGCGGGCGAGGAACCACAGGCAGGCGGGGATCTGGGTCGAATAAAAGAGTTGCCCTGGCAGGGCGATCATACAGTCCACGGCGTCGCCCTCGACCATGTCGTGGCGGATTCCTCCCTCGCCGGACTGCTCCGACGACATGGAGCCGTTGGCGAGCACCACGCCCGCCGCGCCGTTCGGAGCGAGGTGATGGTAGATGTGCTGAAGCCAGGCATAGTTGGCGTTGACCACCGGCGGCACACCAAACTTCCAGCGAGCATCCTCCCTCAGCCGATCGCCGCCCCAATCGGAGGTATTGAACGGTGGATTGGCGAGAATGAAGTCGGCCCTGAGGTCCGGCAGCTCGTCCTTGTGGAAGCTGCCCTCGTTGTTCCAGCGGATGTCGGCGTCGATGCCGCGCACCGCGAGGTTCATCTTAGCGAGCCGCCAGGTCGTGTAGTTGCTCTCCTGCCCGTATATGGCGATGTCGCCGATGCGCCCGCCGTGTTCTTCGACGAACTTCTCGGACTGGACGAACATGCCGCCAGAGCCGCAGCAGGGGTCATAGACGCGTCCCCTATAGGGCTCCAGCATCTCGACCAGCAGCCGGACAACAGAGCGCGGCGTGTAGAACTCCCCGCCGCGCTTGCCCTCAGCCCCGGCAAAGCCGCCAAGAAAATACTCATAGACCCGCCCGAGGATGTCCTTGGAGCGATCAGCCTCCTCGGCCATACCGATGCCGCTCACGAGGTCGATCAGCTCACCGAGCATGACCTTGTTGAGCGCCGGGCGAGCGTAGTCCTTGGGCAGGACACCTTTGAGCGAGGCATTGGTAGCCTCGATCGCGAGCATGGCGTCGTCGATGTTCTTGCCAATAGAAGATTGCTTTGCCCTGGCCTGGAGACGTGACCACCGGGCCGCCTTCGGAACCCAGAAAACGTTTTCGGCGAGGTACTCCTCCGGATCCTCCGCGTCGGCCAACTCCTCCTTGAGCAGCTCGGTCCGCTTCGCCTCGAAAGCGTCCGAGATGTACTTGAGGAAGATCAGACCGAGCGCGACGTGCTTGTAGTCGGAGGGTTCCATGTTGCGGCGCAGCTTGTCCGCAGCCGCCCAGAGCTGTGCCTCGAAACCGAGGTTAGCGCCGCTATTGTTTGCTGCTTTCGCCATCCTGTCATCACCCGCTTACTGCCGCACGGGATCCGCTTTGCCCACCGGGTATTTCTACTCCTCCACCGGATTCCCCGAGATGACGGGCCGGCCCTTCTTGTCTTGCGACCGCATAAGCGGCACATGACGCCCCAGTTGATTCGTTCGAGCGGTTTGCCGGCAAGTTCGATATCGGGACCTCAGGACAACCCGTCATTGTCGAATTCGCGCATTTCGTAGACGGTCGCGATTTGCCAGCCATCCCAACTATCCCAGATGTAGCAGATATGCCGCTACTACCGGACTTGCAATAGAAATGCCGGCCAGAAGACGGCGGCGCACTCACCCTCGATCCGGTGGCCTCTCTGATAGGCGATGCCGTCGGCCCCGGCTTGCGCAGAGTTCTCCCCAGGTGCTGACTCGCTGTGTACTTGTCGGCGTGGTAGATGAGCGGCTGCGAGCAAGCGGCGGACCGAACTTGCGAGACCACCGCCGGACCGCCTCGCAGGACACGGTGATGCGACGCCCGGCGAGCAAGTTCTCGAAATCGTGGAAGCTCAAGGTAGACCGCGGGTACAGCCACACCGGTCACAGATGATCTCAGGCGGGAAGCCGTGACCTCGATACAGCGAGGCCTTTGCAACATTCCATCGGCCACAGTGGGGGCTCAAGATCGGTGGGGCGTCGTGGAGGTAGCCCCACGCGCATCGCTGGGATCAGTGTTGGCGCGGGACAGACGACCCTCGCCGAGGTCAGGTGGACCCGTCGGCCTCTCGTACCGAGAAGCACTTCGTCACCTCGCTCTGCCTCTCGCTGCGCACGGCCATCTCGGGCGGTAAGGCGCTGCCGAAGAAGAATGCCAACGGAGCTGCGGCGAACCGAATCGTGGCGGCGCCGCACGTGGGTTTCGTCTCGCGATGCAGCGCTCGCACAGCACCCTGGGCGCTGCGTTTCGGCGCGCTGCCCGGCGCAAAGCCTGTTTGGTGGCCACGTTCTGCCTTACGCGGAGGCTGGCGGTTCCGGCCTACCGGAGGCTGCGCTACGACAGGGCTACGTCGACTGCGGCGAAGTCGCAAATGAATCCTACTTCGAACGCCAGGGCTTTGCAGGCATCGCCGTCGCAGCGACTTCGCTGGGCTTCGAAGCCGTTGCGCACGATCCGCCAGCGGCCTGACGATTCGCGCTGCTGCTGCCATTCCCACACCGTCGAGCCATAGCGAGAGTTCGACGGTTTCAGCCCAGTCCCTGTAGAGTGTGCGAAGATACGTAATGTCGTTGGGCTGCGTGGTTTGCCAACGGGCGCTGTCTATCGGTATAACCTCCTCGGGGGCGGCACATCGCCGAGTGACTCGGCATAGGCCGGCGGACCAACTGGGGATTTCAATCTCTTCTGAATCCTTGAGAGACGTGAGTGGCAGATGTTATTGGCCCATATCGCCGACATCCATTTTCGTACTCCACACTGTTTGAATCCAGCTATTGACCCAGACCGCCCGTTCCGGACTCGGATGATCCAGGATATTCGAAACCGGAGTGCCGGACTAGGGTCAGTCGACGCCCTCTTAGTTGGCGGTGACATCGCATTCAAGGGAAATCCAGAAGAGTATGTGACGGCGCGAGCGTGGCTTGAGGAATTTGCATCAGCTTGCGGGTGCCCCATGGAGCGAGTGTTTGTGGTTCCTGGGAATCATGATGTAGACCGAGCGGTCATTGCGAATTCTACGGCGGTCCGGAACGCCCAAGCAGCAATCATGAGATCGGACGATCGCCAGAGAGAGCAGGAGTTGCGAACGCAATTCAGCGACACCGACTCGGGTCGCGCATTAGTCGCGCCACTCGAGGCATACAATGAGTTCGCGAAGTTTTTCGATTGCCAAATCTTCCCCCCTGAACGTCTCTATTGGAAGCAGATATTGCCTCTTGAAATGGGCGTCCAATTGCACATTCACGGCCTGACTTCAACTTTTCTATCCGGTTCGAATGGAGAGGACGATACGCGAGGAACGCTTTACCTAAGCCCTCTACAGACAGTGCTCGATCCATTAGATGACGTAATAAACGTTGTACTTTGCCATCATCCCCCGAGTTGGTTGTTGGACCATGACGAGGTGGACGATGCTATACGTGATCGAACGGCGATCCAGCTTTTTGGGCACGAGCACCGAGCCCGAATAGACAAAGGCGACGGTTTCATTCGTTGTAGTGCCGGTGCGGTGAATCCGGACCGCTATGAGACCGGATGGAAACCCGGCTACAATTTGATCAACGTTCAGGTTTCTGACGAGAACCAAGACCGAACGTTAGAGGTCAAAGTACATGTGCTGGAGTGGCAGTCCAATCCGGAGCTCTACCGACCTGTGCTGTCCCAAGGTGACGAGCCAGTCTCAGGGATCCTCCCCTCTGCCAAATTTCCGATGTTAAGATTTCCGGCGG
>JAPPKG010000098.1:13472-14526 GCA_026914085.1 Caldilineaceae bacterium
TAGCCGCAGCAACCCGCCTCAGAACTCGTTCACGAGGGGAGGATCCCTGAGTCTTCTGCCACCGCATATCGATCCGCCGCAACATGTCTCTTCCTGCTCTGGAAGATCCCGACACCAATTTGGCAACACTGTCTCCACGCACTTTCACCACAGACGAGAATCGATCTGAGACTGCTGAGGTTCCAATGGGCCACCATGACACACGCAATCTCGTGTTTCGCTTTTGGTCTCTCTCAGTGAGCCAGCGGAGGGAGATCGCCCTCAAGCTTGGACTCATCAATTCCGACGAACTCCGACTTGCAGAACCAGAGCGATACGGACGAGCTCTCCTTCGAGCTAGCAGACAGGGCTTACTCGCTGAGGTCGCTCGCGAGGTTTCCCTAAGGGAGAAACAATGATCAACGATCACAACTTGGATGCAATCCATCCTCACTTTGCCGACTGGTATTCCGAAGTAGACCTTAGGAGCGATGAAGCAAACCTCGATGCGCGGTGGAAGGGTGTTGCGTCTGTCGCGAAATCTGCCGACTACGATGATGTCGAAGCACTCGTCCGCCTGTCTTTCGGTGCCCGAATGAAGCCCCCACGGCCAGCCATCGAGCGCATTCGCCAAGAATTCAGGGATTGTGATGAAACCTTCGAGACACAGGGCAATGATAGAGAATTGGAGATTCTCGCTGGAGCTTGTCTTGTCGCAATCATGGACGACGAGGAAAGTATGGCGGCCGCAGCGGCCCTAGCGATTACAACGGCGGAGCTTGCTGGTGCTCGCCAAGCAATTGTTCCTATGGATCTCCTCACGTTTGCTGAAAATGCAATTGATCGCTTAGCAGGGGCGGTCCGCCAGCGTCCAGAACTTACAGATGAGAATCTCTTTCAGCCTCCCAAGATCGACTTTGATGAAGCGGTTCAAAAGATCAATGAGAACCAACATTGGAGCTACGCCGGTGAGGCATTCAAGTTGGCTGCAGGTGAGGTTCGTACCACCGTGAAGGTCTTAGCCCAGACTTCGTTACATCGTTCCATTTGAGCTGTCGTGAGATTTAGTCGGAAT
>JAPPKG010000396.1:0-14446 GCA_026914085.1 Caldilineaceae bacterium
CTCAAAAGTCGGGGCGGGGGAGCCGGTAGTGAGTTCAGTTCTCATTTTTCCTCCCAATGGTATGGCTTTTGTATGCCCAGGAGGCACCGTAACGCCAATCTTTCCGTTGACGTCCACAGGGCCCATTTTCTGCCAGTCAGATACCCCCTTTTCCTTGTTGAGGGTCTGTCACGTATTCTAACCTAACCGCTGCATTTGCTAAAGACCCGCCCCTCCCAAACTCCGGAGCAAATGGCTGTTTCAACATCTTGAATGACTATGATAGAGTAGAGGTTCAGGTCGTGCAGAGAAGCTCCACAGGAGTAGGAAACCCTATGTCGACGATTCGCAAACGCTTGTGGCAACAGTACCAGGACGCCGCGCAATCTGTTTGGGAGCTGCCTCCCGCAGGTCAAAACATCGAAGGCACGGTACCATTGCCACCGGTGTCTCCTCTGGAGCAGACTAGGCGAAACCGAACGGTTCTTGTACATGGCTACAAGGATGAAGCTTCCGTATTCAACCCTCTGGCTTCCTATCTGACCGACCTGGGACTGGAGCCCCACGCGGTGACGCTTGCACCAAGCGATTGCAGCGTTCCGCTGGAGTCGCTAGCTCAACAGTTGGCCGAGTTCGTAGACAGGAACTTTCTTTCCTATCAGAAGCTCGACTTCGTCGGCTTCAGCCTTGGCGGCATTGTTGCACGCTACTACATTCAGCGTTTGGGGGGATTGGCCCGCACCAATCGCCTTCTGACGGTGGCCGCGCCCCATTTCGGCACGATGATGGCCTACGCCAGCGCCCTTCCCGGCGCAATACAGCTGCGGCCCAACAGCGAATTTCTCAGCGATCTGAACGCCGACGCCGAAAGCCTTGCCAGTATACCCTTTGTCTCCCTTTGGAGCCCATTCGACCTGATGATTCTCCCGCCATTCAACTCTCGCATTCCGGTAGCCAGCAACATGGCGGTGTGGACGCTGCGACACCAGGCGTTGATTACAAGCCAGCGCGGGATACAGAAGATAGCCGAGCAACTCCTTGCCCAAGGACAGAACCTCCCGAGCCCTTCTTTCCCTGACCTGGCAGGTCGGCCTTCTCTTTCACGGCGAACCGCCGGCGAAGGCTTCGAACTGCAGAGACAGAGTTGACCTTCCCGCAATAGTTCTCCAGTGAAGTTCCTGCTCACGGCGTTGGCATGTGGGTGATTTTCGCTGCCGCGCTTCGAAATCTCCGAATCAGACTTTCCACTTTCTGTGGATCGCGTTCACCCCGGCGTACCTCAACGCCACTACAAAGGTCAATCCCGTATGGCTGCACCAGACGGACGGCGTCGGCGACGTTTTCAGGGTTGATGCCGCCCGCCAGAAAGATTGGAATGTCAATCTTCTCCTTTAGGGCTGTAACCGCCGTCCAGTCGCCTACTTTGCCGGTGCCTCCCAGCCGTTCGAAGCCCTCGCTCACGTCAACCGAATCCACCAGCAGCGCGTCCGCCCCGGCGGCGGCATACTCTTCGGGTGTTGCCTGTCCGTCCAGGCTGGGCAGATGAACGGTTTTCCAAATCTCGCAGGGAAGGGAATTCTTCAACTCTGAGACAAGAGCTGGGGGCTCGTGGCAGTGGAGCTGCAGCGCGTGAGGACGCAGTGTTCTCGAGACCTCCTCTGCAAACGCCGCGCTGGGATTGCAGAGCAAAATGACGTTTTTCACGCCGGAAGCTCCTGCCACTTGCGCGGCCTCTCTCAGGGAGAGGCTTCGCTCCGACCATTCCACGCCGACCAGAATACCGCAGAAATCTGCCGCGTGCGCCAGGCGGGCGTCTCTTGCACTTGTCGTACCACAAAGCTTGAGGACCGTCATTGAGCAAACTCCATCCCTGTCAATTCCGTTGGAAAAACCGAATTGCGTCGGCCGATTGCCAGATTTTCACCACCTGGACAGGAGCTACCGCAATCGCCACCTGGCCTTCACAACCTTCTAAAGCCTTCGTTGTTGGCCCTGGTTAAAATAACCTCTCCCCCACCTCGGACCAACAGCCACCGTTCAGCCTTGTCGTGCAGCGCCGACAGATCGTCACCGAAAGCAAACAGCGTCGGGCCCCAGCTGCTCATCCCCACCCCAGCGCCTCCGTTGGCGCGCAGAAACTCAGCGCATTCCGCAACCAGAGGGCCCTGAGTCTTCGCTTCAAACACTTTGAACCCGTAGGCCTGGAATGCCTCCATTGCGGCCCCAAATGTCTCCAAATCCTCCTCCAGGACGGAGGGCAGCAATTGCGTCAAAAGAATTCGGCACATTTTTTCCACGTCACCGGCCGGTACGGGGCAGGCCTCCTCGAACAGGTCGCGCTCACGGTCTCCGCTGGCGCCCTCCCCTTGGGGAACAACGATCAGGACGTCCCATTGGGGAAAGTCGTAGCGCGCCAGGATTGGCGGGGGAGGCACGCCTACGGAGGCAGAGGAGGGCGAGTAACCGGTCTTGCTTCCCTCACCTCGGCGAAAGCGGTGTCCTCCATCCAAGATGAATCCCCCCTGTTCGATCGCTCCAATGCCGATGCCCGATGTCCCTCCCCGCCCAACCAGGCCGGCTATTTCCCTTGCGTGCGGACTCAGACCGTAGAGCATGCAGACGGCGATCCCTGCGCCTACCAGCGTCTGGGAGGCGCTGCCAAGGCCGGCGTGGGGGCGCGCCCTTTCCGAGATTGAGACCGAGGCGCCCGGGAATCCATAGTGGCTGCAAACAGCTTGGAGCGCAGTCTCAAGACGTCCTTCGAATGCTTGCTCCATCGGGCAGGAGGCATCGCAGCCGCTGCTGCGTCTGGCGGTAATCACTGTCCTGGGCTCATCGAGAGCCAGTCCGATGCCGCCATCGATTCGCCCAAGTCCGCCGTGCAGGTCAAGGAGACCGAAATGGAGGCGGGCAGGCGTCTGTATGACTATCTCTTCCATGTTGACGTGACAGTAGTACTTGCGATTCAGCCGCTTACTATGCGGCCAGCTGCAGGATATTCAGGCCGCCCGGGGTCATACGCCAGGCAGCGCCCACCTCTAGAGTCCGACAGAGCCATCAGACCGTTTCGCCCATCTTTATGGCTTGGGTAACTTGCGATCGCATCAGCGAAAACGTCAGAAGTGCCGTTGAACAAAGGTAGAGGGTACCCAGTACGAGATAGACCTGGTAGACCCGGGGCCATGCAATCTGAGGCGCCAAGGGAAGAATTGCGGGCACTGGGGCGATTCCGTTCTGCAGATAGGGTATGAATGTACCGCTGGTCCAGATTCCGATCCCCGTGCCGAAAGTCAAGCCGAACAGGAGAAGAACGATTAACTCCCAACCCATGAAAGCGATTACCTCACGAGGCGTGAAACCAAGGGCGCGCAATACGCCCGTCTCGATCGCCCGCTCGCGAAATGACGAAATCGTGAAGAGGACGAATCCCAGAATGGTCAGGAGTGTGCAGGCCACAAACCCAATTGAGAGCAGCCCAACGACGCCCTGAAACTCCGGCCTTCGCAGAGCCTGCAGAACCCAGGGTCCCGGCGCATCCCATCCTAATATCTGAAACCCTTTATCGCGCAGATCCTGTTCGATCAGGGCATAGTTCGGGTCAGGTTCGGTGCGTAGCCAGACATCGAAAGGGAACTGTCCGCCGGCGCGCTCAAACACGAAGTCAAGGTTGCCAACCAGGACCGGTCCATGCTCGGGCTCCCAGGAAGGAAACCTGTCAAAGCTGCCTACGATGCGGAAGTCAATCGGCGCTTCGAGCCAGGTCAGCTCCTTGCGTTGTTCGGGGATCGACACAACCACGCGCAGGTCGTCCCCCTCTTTCAGGACCATCTGGCGCAGGAAACTGTTTGGTACCAGCACGCCGTTTGGTTCGACTGCGAGTGCGTTCATCAGAGAACCCAGGCTGCTCCGGGCAAAGTCAGGTCGCCAGAAGACGACGTCCGGGAAGTCGGTCCTGTCGATCCCGATGAAATGCCCCGCCTGCTTCCACTGACCGACTTCGGCAAGTGCCCTGTATCTCCCCACCCTTGCAACGGCCTGCACTCCGGGTGCAGTGTTGTGTTCCGCGACCGGCAGAAATGACCACGTCGTGTATCCCTCGGCAGATGTTGATTCGCGCTGAACGGTGTCAGTATCAGCACCTTCAGTACCGGTTGAAGTGGAGATTCCCAGGGGATCGAGCTCAATGCTTTCGCCAACCTCGGTCAGGCGCATGTCTGCGCCGATTCGGTATCGAATCTCGGCTGCGATCTGTCTACCCATGGTCTGTGCCAACGAAGCCGTGAACACGGCAAGGCTGAGCGTCACGATGAGCAACAGGAGCGGGATGCGATAGTTTCCCGTGGACCGGGCAAGCCGACGTACGGCGAGCAGCAAACCCAAACCCTCCAACTGTCTGGACACCCAAGAGATTGCCAGCATAAGAGGTGTCAGGGCGCGAACTCCCAACAGCGCGAACCCAAGAAGCCAGAGAACCGGTGTGACAAAAAGCAATGGATCGAGCACGGGCCCGATGGCATCCGCGTCTTCCGGTCCCGGCGAAACGAGACCACCCTGACTGCGCAGCCTGAAGGCGCCGTAACCGGCGGCCAGCAGAACGAGTAGGTCGAGACCAAGGCCGTGCCGCCACTTCCAGCGTCCGCGAGCCCTCTCGCGCCGGTATGACGCCAGAGTGTGGCGTGTCGCGTCCAGCGTGGGCACCAGGATGAAGAGCAGTGCCAGCGCGACCGTCACAATGGCGATGCGCTCCACGGACGGAGTGATAGTCATTGGGGAAACCGACTTGCCGCCGAACTCCAGGAAGCCCTGAGTCCTGTCGATGATTTGGGCTATTCTGCTGCCGACAGGCACGCCGCCGGCCAAGGCAACGCCGCCCAGTACAATCCCTTCCAACACGACCATGACTGCGACTTGACTTGCCGACGCGCCGCGACTTCGCAGTAGCGAGATCTCGGCTCGTCTTCTCTCCACATAGAATCCGGCAACAAGCCAGAGATAGGCCACAATTGATCCGAAAATCGGCAGAGCGATTACAAACAGCGACTGTGTCATCGACTGCGCTGCATGCTGGTACCTTTTCAGACCTGAGCTGCTGGGCGCAACCAGCAAGGAGGTACCTGGAAGCAACGCGCCGGCTCTCTGATCGACCCGCCGCAGCCTCTCCAGAAATGCGCCGGCCTGCCTGACCTCAAATGATTCTCCGTCCAGCACCATGTACCAGGCCCCAACAGCAATCTCGCCGCTCAATGTAGGCCCAATCTGCCTGGCAAAGGCCTCCTCAGTCACCAACAACTGATTCCTGATGAGGGCGAATGGGTTGTAGAACCAGTACTCGTCATGCCGGTCGGTCATCTGCCAGACGCCCACCACTTGAAGTGGAATCTGGCTTGGCGGCTCATCCGAGTCAGCGGGCGCCTTCGAAAAGGCGATAAATGTTTCGCCGACCTGCCACCCCATCTTTTCGGCCAGGTTAATGTTGATGATGGCCTCGACCGGAGCGGACCGACTCGAAAACAGACCTGCGCCTTCAGGAAATCGGCCTTCCAGTATTGTAACCTTCTGCTCCAAGCCGCTTTGGAACGCGAAACTCAGTTCGGCAGTGGCAGAGTGCGCGATCGCCTGAGTCTCAGCGTCCTGGGGAAAGATGGAGAATGGCACTGTTTGGAAGAACCGGACATCAATTGTGCGCGGCAGCCCCAGGCTGCCCGCAGCCTGGTTGGTGAGAAAGGTGTCTACCGACCGAACGTCATCGTACTCGGTGTACCCGTGTTTGGCCCCGAGAAAGTGGAACATGAACGCGAAGGGAGGGTAGTTCTTCGTCTTTTCGTGTAACTCCTTTCTCAGCAGGCGGACATAGACCGCGTTGCTGTAGGTTGGAATGCTGGTTGTGAATGCGACAGCTGCCAGCAGCCCGACAGCCATCGCGACAGCCAGCCATGCTTCGACCTTCAGGCGCTTGGCGGCCAGCGAGACGGGACTAAGCGCCGGGCCGATTTGCTTGGACAACTGTGCCCACATTCGCCTGAACATTGCCGTTTCAACACTGACACCTTAGGGTGAGCGCTTCCCCATAATCATGGCCACTACTTCGGCCTCGGTCGCTTCATCTCTGGAACGTGTGCCAATCAGCTCACCGTGAAACATAACTGAAATGTAGTCGGCGATTTCGAAGACCTGTTGGATGTTGTGACTGATGAGAATGATCGTCTTGCCCTGCTCCCTCAGCGTGTCGATGAGTTGCAGAACTTCCTGGGTCTGCTCAACACCGAGTGCGGCCGTGGGCTCGTCCATGATGATGATTTCACCGCCGCGGATCAGCGCCCTGCCGACCGCGACGGCCTGACGCTGTCCGCCTGACAGGTTGCGAACCATCTCGCGAACGTTTGGAATGCGGGCGTGGATGTCGTCGAGTACCTCGTGTGCCTGCCTCAACATGCCCTTGTGGTCCAGAAAGATCTGACCGGGCCCGCGGGTCAGTTCACTGCCCAGAAACATGTTCATCACCACGTCCCGGTTTTCGACCAGAGCCAGGTCCTGGTAGACGGCGGCGATTCCAAGCCCGAAAGCTCCCGCGGGCCCGCCTATCCGGGTCTCTTGCCCGCGCACGCGAAATCCTCCTCCGTTTGGCTGCAGCGCTCCGCTGATGAGCTTGATCAGAGTGGACTTGCCGGCACCGTTGTCCCCAACCAACGCGTTCACGCGTCCTTCATAGACTTTCCAGCTGACGGTTCGCACCGCGTGCACGGCGCCAAAGGATTTGTCCAGGTCTATCGTCTCCAGAATTACGTCTTCGCTCGCCATGCTCTACTCCGAATTCGATGCCAGCAAGCCGGGCCTAGGTCATGCGCGCCCGCAGCACACTGAGGATGACGGCCAGCACAAGCGCAAAGCCGCGCACTATCAGAATTATACCGGTGGGAACATCCATCAGCTGCAGACCATTGCCCAGAATCGTCAAGAACAGCACTGCGACAAGATTACGCTCGATGCGTCCAACGCCGCCAAAGAGACTGAAGCCTCCCAGCAGAACTGCGGTCAGGGCAGTAACAAAGTCCACGCTGCCCGCAATCGCCAGCCCGAACATGGCCGACTGCTTGGCGCGTGCCGTCACCAGGACGGCGGTCAATGCCGCGGTCAGGGCTGAGATCACCAGCGCGATACGGATTACTCTGTCGACCGGAACTCCGCTCAGGAGGGCAGCGCGATAGTCGGCGCCGGTGGCGTAAATGTGGGCCCCCAGCTTCGTCTGCGTCAACATGACATAGCCGACGATGTAGCAGAAAAACATGATCCACACGGACGAGGGGATGCCAAACACGCGTATGAATACAGCCTCCTGCAGCCCTTCGCGGGCGATCGTTATCGTTTGTCCCCCACTGAGGAAAAGCGCGATCGCCAGCATCACTCCTTGCGTCGCCAGCGTCGCGACGAAGGCAACGATCTTACCGTTCACAACGATGAGCCCGTTGAAGAGACCGGCGGCGATACCGGCCAGGAGCGCAAAGGCAACCGTCAGGGGGAGAGACACGCCCACTTCCTCGAACAGGAGAGCCGTCGTTACCGTGGCGACGGCCAGTACACCCTGTGTAGAGGTATCGATCTGCCCAGCCAGGATGGCCACGGTGTAGCCTGCGGTAACGATGCCGGCAAGCGAAGCGCTGATGAGGATATTGACAAGATTGCGGGGGGTGAAGAAGTAGGGTGCAAGAAAGATGAAAACGATGAACAAGAAGACGGTTACAACGTAGATGCCATTGTCCATCAGGAACAGTAGCTGTTCCCGCCTCCGTCTTGCCATCGGCAGTTGGCCTTGGGTGAGTCGTACAAACACCTGACGGTTCCCTATCTCGATTCCAGTTGCTGGCGGATGCTGTCCAGCAATATGGCAAAAACAAAAGCCGATCCGAAGATCAATTGCCGCACCGGGGCGGCTACGTTCAGGATACCCAGGCCAATCGTCAGAGTGGACAGAAACAGGAGACCGATCAGAGTGCGCTCGATCTTGCCACTGCCCCCAGAGAGCGCCACACCTGCAAACAGTGCGGCTGTCAACGACTGGCCCAGTCCTTCTACGCCGGGTTGCGCAGCCAGTTGGCGGCCGGCGATGAGAATTCCGGCCATGCCGGTGATGACGGCATTGGTAACCAACACGATGCGCGCAATGCGGATGGCATTGATGCCATTGAGAGCCGCGGCAGCCGGATTCCCTCCCATAGCATAGATGTGGGCGCCGAACCGGGTCTGGTTCAACACCACCCACCCTATTGCGTAGGCGACAAACATCAAGGGAATTACGAAGGGGACGCCGATGATCTCGAAGTTGGCGATGTCGCGCAGCGGCGGGCGGACCAGGCGGATCATTCCCGGCTGATTGGTCAGGTTGATTATGAGAAAGCCGATTCCCCCGCTGACGACGCCAACGGCCAGTGTGGACACAAACGAAGGGATGCCCTGCTTGATGAGGTAGCTGCTCAGCAGGCCGACCGCGATCGTCAGCAGGACAGTGAGGGCCAGCGCGACTCCGAGCGGCCATTCCAGCAGCTGGAAGACGGCTGCAAACATCAGAGACGCCATGCCCCCAACCTGCGCCGTAGACAGGTCGATCTGGCCGGAGATTAGTGTAATCGTGTATGAAGCCAAGACGATTCCTGCAGGCCCGCTCAGGCGGAGGATCGCTTCCAACGTTCTCGCCCTGATGAAGAGATCCGGAGCAGCGGCTGCAAACAAAATAAGTTCCAGGACGAAGGCGATGAACAGCCCGTTCTCCAACAGGAACTGGATAATTCGTTTACGACGGTTCCTGCTGTCGCTACCAGCAGTTTGCAAACCAGCCCGCTGATTCGGACTTCCCGATGCCATGCCCGTCTACATCCTCTAGTGTCGAGAGAAGGGGATCGGTTCCAATGCAGAGAGGGTGAGGCCTAAGCAGCCCCACCCTCGAAATCCTGTCCGTTAAGCGTCAGCCTTACTCGGACCCGTACAGTTCTTCGTATCGCTGATCAACCGTATCCTGGGTGATGGCCTTGCGTACCTGGTAGGTCTCGAACGGCAGGCCTTCCAGCGTGGCGAGCGCGACCTCGACCCAGCCCCAGCCCTCACAGTAGGGCTGGAATTCGATGAAGCCGTAGTAGCCCATCGGCCTGGTCTTCAGGAACTTGGCCGGCGGCTCGTCGCCTCCCAGCGTAACGAGCATGACGTCGGCCTCGTTGCCCGCTTCGGCTACAGCATTGTACGGGCCAATGCCGAGGCCGTCCCAGCAGGGAATCATGGCGAAGACGCCGTCAGGATTGGCTGTCATGGCGTCATTCACCATGTCCTCGGCCGAGCGGCCCGTGGTCAGGTCTGCCATCAGGACATGGTCGTCATCCAGCCCCATTGCCTCCTGGAAGGTGGATGCGGCTGAACCGGTGCGGGTGACGCAGGCGGGAATGCCGCCGTGGGTCAATTCTATGAAGAACAGCTCGCGACCGGCCCAGTCCTCCTGCTGGCGCTTCCTGACACCTTCAACCAGCAGCTCCGCGCCTCGCATACCGGCGATCCCATCGGGGATACCGTATACAATCGGCGTGTACTCACTGGGACCGTTGTCGATGCCGATGAACTGAATGCCTTCGTCGAGTGCGCGCAGGGCAAGGCCTTCGTACACATTGGGTCCATGCGCTCCCACGATGCTCAGGTCGTTCAGCAGCAGGGTCTCCAGCAGGTCGGGCTCGGTGGCATAGTCGCCGGCTGCGTCGGACTCGAAGAACTCTACGCCGTAGAACTCGGCGGCTGACTTCATCGCCCCCGACCACTCACCAAAGAAGGGATGGGCCAGGTTGGGATTGATGAATCCCAGGCGCCAGGGCTGGGAGAATTCGGTTGGGAGCGTCGCCAAAGGCTTGCATTGATGCGGTGCAGTAATTTCTTCGATTGCCGACGCTTCATGGAATGTGACGGCCCTGGGGGTGGCCGTGACGTCAACGACACGCGTCACTTCGACCTCTACTGTCTGGGTCTCGCACGCCGTCAAAACGATCACCGCCAGCGCCAAAACCAGGACTGCGAACAGATACCTCTTGCTCTTCATCGTGCCTCTCCTTTGTGCTCGTTGGTGAAAAACTGGTGCTTCCCAATCGTGTCAAGTAATAGGCATGTTCTCAATGGACGCAGGCCACATTCCATATGCTCATGGTAGTGCAGCGACTACCATTTGAGATCCAGCCTTCGGTCAAGGTGTCTTCATAGTCGCACTTGCCAGGCGGTGATCTGAAGTTGCCCAGACACGTGCTGCTTCAGCCTGAAGTATCGAAGCGCCAGTGCTCATTTCCTAGTCCGGTCTTAAGCCAAGTTCGTCCCACCATGGCGGACCTTCGAAGCACAGGGCACTCAATTTGCGCGCGTCTTCGTCTCAAGGTAGCGCGTCCTCCGCTGGAAGGAACCTAAAGTTTGGTGAAGTGATATGAAGAGCTCGCAGTATGGACGAGGCGATTGTACGATGAAAGCGAGTGGACTGTCAAGCAAAGTTTCTGTTCCCTTTGGTCAGGCTAGATCATGACCGGGGACTACGCCAATTCAACCAAGCTCGCCAGCAGTGTGCAGGACGATCGTTGCTGCGGCAACTGCCGCGGTCTCGGCGCGCAGGACTCTCGGGCCTAGCGACATCGGGAGCCATCCTCGTTCGGTTGCCTCATCTGCCTCTTCTCTATTTATTCCGCCTTCAGGCCCAACCAGCAATGAAATCTCGTCCGCGCTGCTCAGATTGGGACGCCATAGTGAATTGGTCTCGTCTGCCTCTTCCCAAGCCAAAATGCGGTGGCCGGTGGCCTGCTCAACTGATTCGGCCCATGAAAGGGAATCTGCCAGGACAGGAAGGCGGCTTCGACGGCACTGCTCGGCCGCTTCACGAATGATGGCGCGCCAGCGTTCGTATTTTGGGAGTAGTCTCTCTGCGGGACGCACCACGGTTCGGCTGCTGATTACCGGAACGAACCTGCTTACGCCCAGCTCGGTCCCTTTCTGCAACACCCACTCAAATCGTTCCCGCTTCAAGACGCATTGGTAGAGAGTCAGCTCGACGTTGGGCTCACTCTGCACGGACTCCTTGCTCAATACGCGACCCGTCGCCCTTTCTGCATCGAGAGCTTCAATTCGGGTCGGATAGGCCGCGCCACTGCCGTCGAGCAAGGTGATCAGGCTGCCCAGTCTGAGGCGCAGAACATTTTTGAGCTGGTGTGAAATGGGCGTCAGATCGACCCTGTGGTCCCGCTCGAGGCGCATTCGCGTCAGGAAGAACCAATGGTCTCTGCCAGCCCTGCTGCGACCTTCAGCCGGCATGTTCTCTTCGCACCACCAAAGCGACCCAATCCCCCTCCTGTCTGCGCTCGACCTCCGTCAGCCCATGGCGCGCGGCGGCCGACAGAACCATCTCCGACTTCTCTTCGAGGATGCCTGAAAGAATCAGGTGGCCTCCTGGAGCAAGAGGCTCGGCAAGGGGTACGTTGTCATAGGCACAATCAAACAGGTCAACCAGGACCTCTGCCAGAATGTTGGCCGCGATGACGTTGAAGCGGCCAGCGCAGCCGGCGGGCACAGAGCCGCGCTGGATTTGCAGCGAGTCAGGCGAAAGCGTTAACCCGTTGCGAAGAGCGTTGTCCTTGGCAGCCCGGATGGCCAGCGGATCAATGTCGGTCGCCCAGACCTGGGCTGCGCCCAACATTGCGGCCGCGATAGAGAGGACACCGCTTCCCGTACCTATGTCCAGGAAGGCGTCGCCAGGCTGCACCCACTTCTCCAGGGCAGCCACGCAGAGTCGCGTGGTAGGGTGCAGTCCGGTGCCAAACGCCATGCCCGGTTCAAGCCGGACAACCAGGTCGCCGGGCTGGGCCTCCGGCTCTTCCCAAGCCGGGGTCAGCAGCACGCGCCGTCCTATACGAAGAGGCCTGTAGTGCTGCTTCCAAGCGTGGGCCCAGTCTTCCTCTCTTACGGTTCGGGCGACCGGTTCCGGCATGGGATACAAGAGGCTAAGACGCCACAGTCCCTCTTCAATCTGCCTGCGAATCCCGCAGCCGCGGGGGCCAGGCTTCAGGTAGGTCTTCACCACCATCCTGAACTGGTCTGGCAGCGGGCTGCCGAAGTCGTCATAGCCGGTCGACTCCACCACAGCCCCCCCTCCGGAGGCTTCCCCTGCGGCACTGTCCTCAATCCAGTCGCCGCCGTTATAGCGGTTGAAGAGCTCAACGACCGCCTCGGCCGCCTCGCCGTCGACCTCAACCGCTATCTCGACCAGCTCGTCTTCGTACATGAAGGGTTTGTTCGACCGCCTACGGTTCTTGGTTTGGCCGCAACCGCGCGATACTATCACAGTCCAGCCGGATCAGGATTTCGCTTCCTGCAACTTTGACGATTCGGGTCCAGGAATACCACTTTGTTCTCTGCCATGACCCCGCGCAACAGATCGTATCTAAGCCTCGCCCTGTGTATTCTGCTGTGGGCCTCTATTCCGGTGGCTTCGAAGAAGATTCTGGCTGAACTGAACAATCTGCAGATGCTGTTCTACAGCACAGTGTTCTCGGCAATCGCTCTTGGTGTGCTGGTACATTGGCAACGCAAATATGCCATCCTTTTCCAGTACACGCTGCGTGACATCGCTCATCTGAGCTGGCTAGGCTTTCTGGGGGCCTTCCTCTACTACGTGCTTCTATATGGCGCCTTTGCGAATACTTCAGCAGCGGAAGGCTTCGTTCTCGCCTACTCCTGGCCTATTCTGGTCAGTCTGCTGTCGGTGCCGCTCCTGGGCCAGAGGCTAACGGCTGTACGCCTGACCGCAATTGCGATCAGTTTCGGCGGCGTCGTGTTGATTGTAACTAGGGGGCAGATGGTATCGTTTCAAGTGGAGAATCTGTCGGGAAACGTGCTGGCCCTCTGTGGCGCCTTCGTCTTCGCCCTCTTCTCAATCCTGGGCAACCGGGCAAGATACGACCTGACAGTTGCCGCGTTTATATACTTTTGCGCTGCCCTCTTGTGCTCCGGGGCGGCCGTGGCCCTGACTGGAAACCTGCCGTTGCCGTCCCCGTCCGTTTGGGGTTGGATACTCTACAACGGTCTACTAGTCAATGGAGTCAGCTACCTTTTCTGGTTCAAGGCGCTGGAACACGGGGAGACGTTTATCGTTTCCAACCTGCTCTACCTTACGCCTGTACTCTCCTTGCCGCTGGTCAGGATCTTTCTGGACGAACCGGTGCATGCGTCAGCAGTATCGGGACTACTACTGATATTGGCGGGCATTCTGCTACAGTCGTGGCCCAAACTGGCCGCTGCGACCCGATTCCGCAGGCCGGTCGGCTGACGCGGGAGAACTCCAGGTGGCAGAGCACTCGGGAGCAAGCAGCGACTTTCTATTCTGGCCTCAAGATCCGGTCGAGTAGGCCGCGCCGCGGTTCGTTCACGTTGTCGCCCAGGCTTTCAGCCAGTTGACGCATCAGCATCTCCTGCTCGTCATTGAGGTCGACCGGCGTGACCAGCTTCACCGTTACGATCATGTCCCCTCTCCCGCTGCGCTGAAGGCGGGCGATACCCATTCCGGCTTTGCGAAAACTCCTACCCGTCTGCGTTCCGGCAGGAATGTCGAGACTTTCCGTCCCGCCCCCCAAAGTAGGGATGTCTACCGTTGCACCCAGTGTTGCCTGTGGGATACTGATGGGCAATTCCAAATGGATATCGAACTCATCGCGCACAAAAAGGGGATGATCTTCAACGCTGATCATTACGTAGAGATTGCCGCGCGGCCCCCCCAACGTGCCGGCCTCACCCTCTCCTGCCAGGCGAATACGTGTTCCGTTGTCAACGCCGGCGGGAACATTGACCTTGATCTTGCGGGTAACCTGAACACGCTTGCGGCCGTTGCACTGGCTGCAAGCCGTAGAGATGACTTCGCCTTCTCCGTGGCATGCGGGGCAGGTAGCTGCCGTGACTATAGTACCAAACAGGGGGCTCTGCTGACGGCGCTGTACCTCGCCGCTGCCGCCGCAGGTTGAACACCTTACGGGGGCAGTACCGGGCTCGGCGCCGCTGCCCTGGCAGGCATCGCAGTCCTCCATGCGCGGTACATCGATTTCCTCTTGTGTGCCGAATGCTGCGTCTTCGAAGCTCAACGTGATGTCTACGCGCAGGTCGGCGCCGCGGCGGGGCGCCCGCCGGTTCCCGCGCCCCATGCCGCCGAAACCGAATACCTCCTCGAAAATGCTTCCCAGGTCGCCGAATCCTTGGCTGAAATCGCTGAAGCCTCCTGATCCACCCAGACCGGAATGCCCAAACCGGTCATAGACGGCCCGTTTCTGGGGATCGCTCAATACCTGGTAGGCCTCGTTGATTTCCTTGAACTTTGCTTCGGCGTCTTCCTCCGGATTCACGTCCGGATGATACTGCTGCGCCAGCTTGCGGAAGGCACGCTTGAGCGTCTGTTCATCAGCGCCCCGCTCGATGCCAAGCA
>JAPPKG010000103.1:0-14242 GCA_026914085.1 Caldilineaceae bacterium
TCGATATTCGTAACAGGTGCCTAATCGAAGGTGTCCAGCCAGACCACGTCCCGCCTGTCCCATCAGATCCCCGCATGTGCCGGCCTTGTGCCTGCCCTCTGCCTTCGTTAAAGCCTGTATGCGATATCAGCCGCAGTCGCCATAATTCCCGCGTCAGATTGCCTCCACCCAAAACTTGTGTCCCGCCCAGCTACCATCCCGCAAATCCCGAATCAGACAACCTCCAAAACACACGCAAACTCTCGCAACCTCTCATACCCTGTCATACGTCAACCCCAACACCACCCCAGCCACCACCATCCCGAAAATCCAACAAAATCCAGCAAATCCTGATTCAGACAACCCCCTAAACACACGCAAACTCTCGTAAACTCTCATACCCTCTTATGCATCAGCCCCAACACCACCCCGGCCACCTCCATCCCGCAATTCCAACAAAATCCCGCAAATCCTGATTCAGACAACCCCAGAACACACGCAAACTCTCCTAAACTCTCATGAGCTCAAATGTAACCTCCCTGGCGCCAGACTCCGGCTTGTCAGCCAGCAAGCTTCCGCCCAATTCACCCACTTCCTCACAAAGCCTGTGAAAACCCTGCTGTGACGCATTGCAAAGATTTCCAACTGATGCTATCAATAGATCAAATCCTTCCAATCCATCCAACCCATCTTCCGCAACACCATTGAGCCCTTCAGGAGAACAACCAATGCCTAGTATGACCGGTGGCCGGTTCATCGCCGAAATGGCACATGGATATGGAATCACACACGTCTTCTTCATGCCCTACATCGGCCCCAGGGCTCTAATGGAGATGGAAAAACTTGGGATCAAGCGCGTGCAGACCCACGGCGAAAAAGCCGCCGCCTACATGGCCGACGCCTACGCCCGTACAAAACGCGCCCCTGGCCTCTGCATGGCCCAGGCTGTCGGCGCCCTCAACCTGGCTGCCGGTCTGCAGGACGCCTACCTCGCCTGCTCCCCGGTCGTCGCGCTCACGGGACGTGAGCTGCTCATCAATCAGCAGCGCCACGCCTACCAGGAGGTCGACCACGTAAATCCATTCTCGGCCGTGTCCAAGTACAGCGCCTACGTCTCTACCCCCGAACACCTGCCGGTCTACCTGCGTCAGGCATTTCGAGCCGCCACCACGGGCACGCCTGGCCCCGCCCACCTCGACTTCGAGGGGATAGCCGGCCAGGGCGTCGTCGAACCCGAGGCCGACATCGAAATCGTTGTGGAAGAAGCCTTTACCCGGCTGCCCCCCTTTAGGCCCGAGGCCGAGCTCTCCACAATCGACGCCGCCCTCCAGCTTCTAGACCGCGCTCAACGCCCGGTCATCGTCGCCGGCGGCGGAGTCGTGGCCTCCGATGCTCGCAACGAGCTCATCGAACTGGCCGAGAAACTTGCAATCCCCGTCGCAACGTCGCTCAACGCCAAAAACATGTTCCCCTCCGATCACAATCTGGCTGTAGGCGTTCCTGGCTCATACTCCCGCGCCTGCTCAAACCAGCTCATGTTTGAAGCCGATCTCGTCTTCTTCATCGGCAGCCACGCCGGCGGCCAGGTGACCAACGCCTACCAGATTCCCCCCCAGGGCACGCCCATCATTCAACTCGACATCAACCCCGAAGAGATCGGCCGCAACTACCCCGTCCAGGTCGGTCTCCAAGGCGATGTCAAGAGCAGCCTCAGGCGCATGATCGACCGCGCCGCCCCCGGCAATACCCGCGCAACCTGGCTCAGTCGCGTTCAGGCACTGGTCCAGCAGTGGAAAGAGGACGTCTCCCATCTGGTTAACTCCGATATCCTTCCCATGCGTCCCGAACGCCTCTGCCGCGAACTCAGCGATTACCTGCCGTCCGACGCAATTCTCGTTTCCGACACCGGCCACGCCGGAATCTGGACTGGGACCATGCTCGACCTTAAACACGCCGACCAGAGCTACCTTCGCTGCTCAGGATCGCTGGGATGGGGCCTGCCCGCCGCCATGGGTGCCAAGTGCGCACAGCCCGACCGCCCCGTCCTCTGCTTCACCGGCGACGGCGGCATCTGGTATCACATCGCCGAATTGGAAACCGCAGTACGCTGCGGCATCAACACCGTAACCGTCGTCAACAACAATCACTCTCTCAACCAGGAACAGGGCGGCGTCGAGCAAACTTACGGTGGCCGGACAGCCGGCTCCGACGAGCTCTGGCTCTTTGAGGACGCCGACTTCGCCAGGATTGCCGAGTCCTTCGGCGCCCTCGGAATCACCGTCAACAAGCCGGGCGAGCTCCCCGGGGCACTCGACCGCGCCTTCGCCTCAGGCCGACCGGCCGTCGTCGACGTCAAAACCCACGTCGAAGGCATCGCCCCCCGCGCTTGGATGCCGGCCAGTTGACAGACTGAACTGGTCCGCTTGAGTAACGGCCCTTATGGGTCTTCCAGTTTGCTCTGGGTTTCGGCGGTCTGCTAGAATGCTCTTGACTTGCCCCGGATCTGAACGTCGTAGCGTGCAGTCAAACAGAGCATTCTTCCGGTCAGAATCCGGCAAATCTCAACTGAACACCCGGCTCTGCACAGGCAAGCCGGTTGTCCTGTATCGACCCAAAAAAGTGGAAGGTCTTGCATGAAAGCATCGCTCTATCTGGACCCAATGGCCGAGCCGGTGGCCGTGCTCGACGAAGTCAAAATCGTCGAGTTCGGCAGCGACAATCACCCGGAAGACCAGCGCGTCCGAATCTACTACGATACCAGTAACCTCAACGCCTCAAAGACGATGGTCGAACTTCACCGTGATCGCAGGATGACGGTGAGGCTGGAGGACGGCCGCTCCGCTCCCGCACTGATCACGCACGCAAGTCTCGATGCAAAGGGCCGGTTTGTAGGCGTCCTGAGAGTTCTCGGACCTCTGGCCTGAGATCGCACTGTGATCCCATTCCACCCCGGCTAACCCCACCGCGCACCTCAGCTACAGGGCCAACCCGCTATCTTGCCCGCCTACTGCCAACAACTTTATGGTCGCTGAACAGCAACTGCGCCCTGCACAGGAGGAGATCCTCACCTACAACGGAGGTCGCCTCGGAATCAGCGCTGTGCCTGGCAGCGGCAAGACCTTCACCCTGAGCCACCTGGCCGCCAAACTGGTGCACAAACTGTCAGCCGCGGGCCCCCTGGATGATCGGGAAGTCCTCGTCGTCACCTTTACCAACGCCGCCGCCGAGAATTTCCGCAGCAGTATCGGTCGCGTCGTCGAAAGCCGTCACCTCCTCCCCAGCGGCTTTCGCGTCGGAACAATCCACAGCCTTGCCCATGAAATCGTCCGCGAACGCCCGGGCCTGGTTGCCCTCGGTGAAGACTTCGACATCATTGACGAAAGAGTGAGCCAGGACATCAAACGTCAGGCGGTAAACAACTACCTGCAGACCAATCCCGATTTCCTCGGCGCATACATCAGACCGGGGGACCTCCAGAACTCCCGCAACATGGAGCGCCAGCTTCCCGGCGCCGCACAGGATATCGCCGACGCCGTCATTCGTCGCGTCAAGGAGTTGCGATCCGATCCCGAAATCCTCGAAAACCTGCTGCAGCGGCAGTCCGGCGCCTGGCCTCTACTCTCGTTTGGACTCCAGGTCTGCCGCGACTACCAACGCGGCCTCAGTGTGCGCGGCGGCGTTGACTTTGACGACCTCATCCTCCTCGCCCTCCAGGCCCTCGAGACCGATGACAACCTCCTGGCGCGTCTCCAACAGCGCTGGCCCTACGTGCTTGAAGACGAAGCCCAGGACAGCAGCACCCTGCAAGAGCAGATGCTCTCCCTGCTGACCGCAACCCACGGAAACTGGGTCCGCGTAGGAGACCCCAACCAGGCCATCAACACAACCTTTACCAGCGCCGATCCCCGCTTTCTCAGAGACTTCACAAACAGGGAATCTGTCCGTTCCCTACCCCTTCCTAACTCAGGCCGTAGCGCCATGCCGATCATCGAGTTGGCCAACTGCTTCATCGACTGGAGCCGTCAGGAGCATCCCGTTCTTTCACCGGACCAGGCCCTCTCCCTGCCTTACATTCTCCCCACCGAAAAAGGCGATCCGCAGCGCAATCCCGATCCCGGAAGCCCAGCCGTTTACTTCTACGATCCGCCTCTCACGCCCGCCGATGAGATCAGAATTCTGGTGACCAGCCTGCAACGATGGCTGCCTAAGCATCCCGCAAAGACGGTCGCCGTCCTCGTCCCCGATAACCGCCGCGGCGAAGAGTTCAGCCTTGCTCTCGAAAACGCCGGCATCCCATTCGACGATTCGCTGCTCCGCTCCACGAATACAACCCGCGTAGCCGTAGACGCGCTCGTCAAGGCAATGCGCTACATCAGCCAGCCCGCCAACCCCTCCCATCTGCGTTCATTATGGACCGATGTCTGGTGGGCGCGGCGAAGTTGCTCCCATGCCCCTCTGCAGCCGGATGCGGAATCCGCCACGTCTCGCTCAGAGGAGTCGCCGCCATCCTGGCTTGCAGCTGCTTCAGAACCCAACCAGAACGCACACGAAAGTGAACTGCCACCGCCGGCGATGCGCTTCGCCAAAGCGCTCGGCCAGCTCCGACTTCCGGAGCGCTTCGTCTACCCTGCAGCCGGCGACGACTGGCTGCAGGAGCTAGCCTGGATCGACGACTTTGACCGCTTCCGGCCAGTCGTAGACCGGTTCCGCCAAGACCTCAGACGCTGGTGTTCAGCCGCAGTGCTGCCCGTCGACGAACTGGTTCTCACCCTCGGACAGGACCTCTTCACGGAAGCGCCTGAACGCGCCCTGGCCCACAGCGCAGCCATCCTCCTGGCAAGCAGCGTCCGCGAACGGCCTGAGCTGCGACTGCCCGAGCTGACAAAGGAGTTGGAGCAAGCCGCCGCCAACAAGCGCCGCTTTCAGGGGTTTGGCGAAGAGACGCGGGGGTTTGAACCACCCGCCGGCAAAGTGACCGTTGCAACCATGCACACGGCTAAGGGCCTGGAATGGGACCGAGTCCATCTGGCATCCGTCAGCAACTACAGTTTCCCCAGCGGCGCAGACCACGAATACTACCGCGGGCAACCCAGGTTCATCCGCGACAACCTCAATCTGACGGAGGAAGCCTTGGAGCAGACCAGGCAACTTCACATGGGGACGCTCGACGAATACATCGAGGGAGAGGCGACTCGAAAGGCTCGGCGGGAATTTGCAGCCGAACGCCTGCGTCTCCTCTACGTTGGCATCACTCGCGCCCGCCAGGAGCTGGTCCTTACCTACAATACCGGCAGATTCCATGACACGCGACCGAATGAGGCTGCCTTGGCCTTCACGGAGTTGGCGCAAGCCTGGCAGAAGGTCAGAGCCGGGGATGATATGTAAGCAAAGCGTTTGGAGTCAGTTCTCAGGCCAGCCCCATGGGCGCAAATTTCGCTTCCGCGCCCGTAGGACTGTCTGAAATGGCCAGCCTGGAACACTGTTTCCGAGTCTCGCGCCGCGCTCTCCAATCTTTCGGGTCCACCAATGCGTCACACCAAGGTTCAGCGATACTGCGAATCCGTAATCGAGGCCGGCTGGCTGGCCGCCCTGATAATCGCGCCGCTCTTTTTCAACGCCTACTCCAGCCGAGTCTTTGAACCGGACAAGATCAGTCTGATCCGTTCCATCTCCCTGGTCATGCTCTTGGCCTATCTTGTAAAGGTTCTTGACGGCGGACCGCTCTGGCTGCCCGCAGGCGCAAGACCGCCTCAAGCGCGTAACATCGTACCAACTGCACACGACGGTGCGCAGCCCCTGTTTGAATGGAAACTTGGCAGCCTCTGGAAGCAGCCGCTACTGCTGCCCGTCCTGCTGCTGGCCCTCGCCTACGCTCTCAGTACCCTCCTTAGCATTTCACCGGCTGTCAGCTGGTGGGGCTCCTACCACCGCCTTCAGGGCGCCTACACCTTCTCCAGCTATCTCATCATCGCTCTCCTCACCGCCGCCCACCTGAGACAGCCGTCCCAGCTGCGGCGCCTACAACACACGGTAATCATCACCAGCCTCCCCGTCTCCGTCTATGGCGTCTTCCAGCATTTCGGTAAGGATCCCCTGCCCTGGGGCCAGGACGTAACCACCCGTATCACCTCCAGCGCCGGCAATCCCATCTTCCTCGCCGCACATCTGATCATGGCCTTCTTCCTCACGCTCGAACGCACCTTCTCCTGCTTCGCCTATCTGCTGTCCAGCGGTCCCCAGCCAGATGACGTCGCATCGCCGCAAGAGGACAGGCAGACCCCCGCCGGCGAACCAGGCTTGGCCGGTGTTCTGGCAGGCGGTTCCTATCTGTTTGTCCTCGTAGTTCAGTTGCTCGCTATCTTCTGGTCCCAGAGCCGCGGACCTTGGCTCGGCCTCGCCAGCGGAATGTACGTCTTTGTTCTCCTTCTCCTGACCGCAATGCGTCCGCGCAACTACCGCGCCTGGACCGCATCCTGGGTTGGACTCGGCGTCGCCGGCCTCCTTCTGCTTGTCCTCCTCAACACGACCGCGCTGGGTAACGCTTTCAGTCAGGTTCCAATCTGGGGGCGCCTGACCACAATGCTGGACAGCGCCACAGGGACGGGCCGGGTCCGTGTCCTGATCTGGGAGGGCACCGTCAAAATGATCTCCCCACACCAGCCGCTGACCTATCCCGATGGCAACGACGATCCCTTCAACCTGCTGCGTCCCCTGATCGGCTACGGCCCTGAAACACTGTGGATGGCCTTCAATCGCTTCTATCCACCTGAGCTGGCCCAATGGGAGTCCCGTAACGCCAGTCCCGACCGCGCCCACAACGAGACGTGGGACAGTCTTGCCATGACAGGCGTTGTCGGCCTGCTGGCAGCTTCCCTCCTCTTCCTTTCCATCTTCTACTGGGCTCTGCGCTGGCTCGGCCTCATCCGTTCCCGTCGCGATGGCATAATTTTCCTTTCCATGCTCATAGGCGGAGGCCTCCTCCTCAGCCTCCTCTTCCTGCTGCGCGGCGTAAGCATTGGTTTCCTCGGCGTGAACTGGCCCACCGGTCTGATACTCGGACTCATTGCCTACGTCACTCTGGCCGTCTTTATTCAGCCGGAGTCGTCAGCCCAACCCGCCCAACGCCCTCGCCAGCTCCTTTTGGTCGCCTCCCTGTCCGCAATCATCGCCCACTATGTTGAAATTCACCTCGGCATCGCCATCGCATCCACGCGCATCTATTTCTGGACGATCGTGGCCCTCATGCTGGCGCTGGGCATGCGCTGGCTCAACCCGGAGGCCTTCGCCCCCGGCGAAGACGCCGTAGGTCAGCCCGCGTCCAATGACGCGCCGGACGTGAACCCCGGCAACAGGCGTTCTTCCACACGGGCGCGCCAGAGGCGCGGACGCCGCCAGGCAAGAGGTTCCCCCATGTCTTGGGACCTCCGCCTGCCTACAACAATTCTGCCCGACACTTTGGTCGTTCTGACGCTGGCCTTCCTCTTCACGGTCAATTTTCGGGGACTGTCGAATCCATTCTCGATTCTGTTCGCCGGTCTGGGCTCTCCCGCCCCGTCCCCATCTGCCGGCAGCCTGACCGACATCCTGTGGCTCGTCTTTTTCACTTGGCTGATCGCGACCGTACTGGGCGCCGCCGCCGCCATGTTTCAGCTTCCAGGTCTGGCGCCGGCGTCGCGCGCAAATCAGAGCGCTTCAACGACCCGCCGCCGCAATGGAGCAGACGATCGGGGCAACACCGTAGGCACAGGCCGCGTTATGGCGCGTACGGCGGCTCTGTACGGCCTGCTGCTGTGCGCCGCCTGGTTGACCTACGGCCTCATCCACGCCGCCCGGCTCCTGCCCAGCGCCAGAACCGGTACCGTAGCCGAGCAACTCAACCATATCGCCGGGCACTATAGCCTGTACACCTGGATCGCTGTCCTCTGGTGCCTGCTGACAGGGCTGGTCTTCGCCTGGCGTGATCTGGCCGAACCGAGACGTGCTTGGCTCGGCCGCGGCCTGACTACCGTCGGCGCAACCCTTCTCTTCACGGTAACCGTCGTCTATATCATCGGGGGCATTAACATTGCTCAGGTGCGTGCCGACATATTCTACAAACAGGGCCAGAGTTTCGACGCCTCCGGCGCTTGGGTGGAAAGCTCAGATCTGTACCGCCGTGCCCTGTCAGTTCGACCCACAGAGGACTACTATATGCTTTTCCTCGGCCGCAGCCTGCTTGAACAGGCTGCGCACGCGCCCAGCACAGCTTCCAGCACTCTGCCGGCCGAACCCTCGCTCCAGGACATCTTGAATCTGGATGTCGATGATATCGCAAGACTCAGTCAAGTAGGCGTCCTCGCAGCTGCCAGGACCGTTCTGCATAGAGCCCAGGAAGTCAATCCTTTGAACACAGACCACACCGCCAATCTTGCCCGTCTGCACCGGCGCTGGTCTAACCTCTCCCAGGATCCCCAGGACCGCATCCCGCAACTGGAGCTAAGCCTGCAATACTATGACGCTGCCCTGTCTCTGAGCCCCAATGTTGCCCATCTCTGGAATGAACGCGGCCAGGTCCTGGCCTTGATGGACCGGCTCGATGAGGCAGAAGCTTCATTCCAGCACAGTCTGACCCTGGACGACCGCTTCGAGAACACCTATGCCTTCTTGGCAGAGCTGTATTCGCGGCAGAACGCGTCAGAGAAACTGTCCCGGACCCTCGATCAAGGTATGGATAGGCTGCCCAATAGCCTGACCTTACTCACCCTCAAGGCATCAGAGCAGTCGAAAGCTGGCGATCTGGCCGGCGCATATGAGACGATTCTAAAGACTCATGACAACCACCCGACTGACCTCAACGCTGTACGCAATCTGATCCTGCTTGCGCGCTCGCTCAACCGCCCTGAAGAAGCATCCCGTTGGGCTGAACGAGCCGTGGCCTTGATCGAAAACGGCTATGGACACAAAGACTTGGTCGTCGCTGTGTATCGCCTCGTCGCCGAAGTCAATGAAGAGAACGGGCTACTACCGGCGGCAGTAGACATCCTTCGGCGCCTCATGGACCTCGCCCCCGACGATTACCGCCATCCGTTCCAGATGGCCCGGTTGCACACTGAGTTGGGCGACAACCGTCAAGCCCGCCAGTTCGCAGAATCTGCTCTGTCTCTCGCGCCCGACAGCGAGAAGGCCGGCATCCAATCCTTTGTCGATACCCTTGAATAACCGGACTGGCGCCTGAACTGTGGTGGACAAATGAGTTCCTTTCTTCTGATGGCGGCTAGCGCCCTCGTCATCGCCATCGGCGGCACGCCCCTGGTACGCTATGCCGCCCTCAGAATGGGCATACTTGACAACCCCTCAGCGCGCAAAATCCACAGCGCGCCCGTGCCCCTGATGGGTGGTGCGGCAATCTATCTGGCCTTCATCGCCGCCCTCGCCCTCTGGGGTGAACGCAGCTATGTCAACGAAGTCGTAGGCATCTTCGTTGGCGCCACGCTGGTCAGTATCATCGGCGCGCTCGACGACAGCCGCGGCATGGGGAGCTACCTCAAGCTCCTGTTCCAGCTCGCCGCCGCCTTCATTCTCATTCTCTCTGGCGTGCAAGTCCGTCTCTTTCACGGCGTGTTGGACATAGCCCTGACCCTGCTCTGGGTCGTCGGCATCACCAATGCGTTCAATCTCTTGGACAATATGGACGGACTCTCCAGCGGCGTTGCCACCATCGCCGCCGCCTTCTTCACGCTCCTGGCCGCCATGAGCGACCAATACCTCGTCGGGACCTTGGCCGCTGCCCTCTTCGGCGCCTGCATCGGCTTTCTCGTCTATAATTGGAATCCGGCCCAGGTCTTTATGGGTGACACAGGCAGCCTGTTCCTCGGTTTCCTCCTGGCCGCCGTCGGCATCAAGCTGCGTTTCCCCGCCAACAGTGCAAGCATTACTTGGATGATTCCTATTCTCGTACTGGCATTGCCCGTCTTCGACACCACCCTTGTCTTCTTCAGCCGTCTGCGACGTGGCAATAACCCTCTCACCACTGCGGGCAAAGACCACCTCAGCCACAGGCTCGCCCGGCGAACCGGAAGTCAGCGCGAAGCGGTCCTTCTGTGTTATCTTATAGCAGGAGGAACCGGTCTGGCCTCCATTTTCTTGACTCAAGCCAACTTGCAGGAGGCTGTCACAGTCGGGCTCGTTTCACTCCTGCTGGCAATGTTCGCTCTGTGGAAACTGGAGTTCCAGGACACCTGAACCTGTGCATCCGGCCCGCCAGCGGCCCTGCATTCCGATTATTTCCGAAAAGGAGTCTGTTTTGTTCCCTGAATCCCAATGTAAGCACACCCCAGCCATAGATTCCCCAGGACACCAAGGCAGTCCCGCAAATCAAACGTCTGCAAGATATGGTTGGGCCGATGGAAACTGTCTCTCCAACAGGGCCGCCCGCTTCATTCAGACCCCTGCAGGCCTGGCTATCCTCCTCCTGACGCTCCTTGCCCTCGCCTTCTCATCCTGTACCGCCCCCACCCAGGCAACCGAAGATTCTCAGGAAGTTGAAGAAGGCGCCGCAGCCGCCCTCGAACCCGCCGAACGCAATGGCATGTACGAAACAGGTCCGGATATGACCATCGATCCGGAAGCCGAATACTACGCCGTCTTCAAGACCGAGAAAGGTGACATTCGAATAAAACTGTTTGCAGCGGAAGCGCCGGTTACAGTCAACAACTTCGTCTTCCTCGCCCGCGATGGTTTCTACAACAACACTCACTTTCACCGGGTACTGGAAAACTTCATGGCCCAGGGCGGAGATCCAACCAACAGCGGTGCGGGAGGCCCCGGCTACCAATTCCAGGATGAGATTGTAGCTAGCCTGCAGTTCGATCGCGCCGGCCTCCTGGCAATGGCAAACGCTGGCCCCAGTACCAACGGCAGCCAGTTCTTCATTACCTTCGCCGAAACGCCCTGGCTGAACGGCAACCATACGATCTTTGGCGAGGTTGTAGAAGGCATGGAAGTGCTCTTCTCGATCTCGCTGCGTGACCCTAGGGCAGCCGCCTCCCCCGGCGATCTGCTGGAAACGGTCGAGATTGAAGAAGGGGAATAGCCGCGGACGCCCTGACCTTCATCCTTCCGCACGCAGATTCGAGTGCCGGTCAGCAAGGATGCGGATAGTCCAGGAGCTGCCTTGATACCCTTTCCTTCGCCGGTCCTTCTGCAATTTCGGGGTGAGAACGACTTGCTTTACACCTGAAAAAACAGAAGACGGCACAGCCCCTGTGCTGCCGAATGCCTCAATTCCTGTGAGGCCCTGGCCAGAAAAAGACGAAGTCTTCTGGAGTTACACAAGTACTGATCTTGAAGAGCAACCAAGAGTCCTCGCCCCTACTTTCTCTGACGAAGTGGACAGGATTCAGACGCGAGTTAAGCCATGGACTCGACCAGGGACGCTGAACTGATTCAGAATGAGGCCCGTCGCCAGGAGGGCAACGCCGGTTCGGCCTTCCCTCTGGAAGCCGGGGAAGGTGACCGCAACGCCTCGCGACCCAATCCGTGGATCACAGCTCTTCAGATTCTCGGAATCCTCGCAATCGTCGTTGGCGCATTCTGGCTGGGCACACAGAGAGAACTGGTGCAGCGGTTCAGCCAGTGGGGATACTTGAGCAGCTTCATCATCAGCCTGATCGGAAGCGCGACTGTCATCCTGCCCGCCCCTGGCCTGGCCCTCATTCTCGCCTTGGGCGCCCACCTGAACCCCGTCCTCCTCGGAGTCGTTGCCGGCTTCGGCAGCGGGCTGGGAGAACTGTCCGGCTACCTGGCCGGCAAGGCCGGACGCAATCTCGTCAATAGCGAGGGAAGGTTCAACGCCTTTCTCCACAGAATGACCACTCGCTTCACCTCTCCCGCTCTGTTCGTTCTTGCTATACTCCCCTTGCCGATCTTCGACTTCGCCGGCATTCTCGCCGGTGCCCTGCGCATGCCCGTCCTGCACTTTCTTGCGGTCGTGATCAGCGGTAAGATCATAAAGCACGCGCTGGCCGCCTACCTTGGCGCCGAATTCTTCGAGATGTTGCTTTACAACCTTGGCGCCTGAATCTCGTAGCACGGTGCCGCTGCCGCCAGGGGCGCCTCCTTCCAATCCCGGACGGCTCGTATCAAACTTAGGGGCCGCCCCTTTAGGAGCCTGGAGCCATGTCCAATCGAATTCTCCGACTGTTGCCGCCGCTTCTGCTGGCTTTCACATATCTGGGATGTGGCGCCAGCGCGCCAGAAGGGCTGTCTCTGGGCAGTGCCGCTGCGTCATTGGTACAAGAACCGGAACCGATTGTTGACGTATACACGGACGAATTCTCCGACCCGTTTGAGCAGGAATCCGATGAAGAGAGCTCTCCACCGTTTGCGCTAAGCGAAGGCCAGCCCGGCTGGGAAGGCGGCCAGGCCCGTCCTCCCCTGGCCGCCGCGACCCCTCTGTCACCGGAGCAAATCCAGGAGCTGCTAGGTCGTCTGCCTCCCCTTCAGGAGGATGAACGTGACATTGCTCAGGTGCGTCTCCCCGACCAGAGCTTGCCGCCGCCACGTCCCGGCCAGGAAGTGGAGCTGCCATTTCCTCCCCCTCAGGCAGAGTCGACACCCGACACCCACGCCGGCGCGCCTCTGGCTGTCTTGCGCTTTGCTCCGCAAGGAGATGTCCCTCTCGCTCCCCAGCTGAGCGTGACCTTCAACCTCCCCATGGTTCCTCTCACCAGCCACCAGCAGCTGGCCGCAGAGGACATTCCAGTCGAGCTCACGCCAGCCGTGCCCGGCCGCTGGCGATGGGTCGGCACCAGGACCCTCCTGTTTCAAGCCGGCCTTGAAGGTACCGCCAGAATGCCCATGGCAACCGAGTTTTCCGCCTTCATTCCTGAAGGAATTCTGTCAGCAGACGGGTCGAAACTGGCAGGGCCCGTCAGCTGGACCTTCCGCACGCCGCCGCCGTCCCTGCAGTACGCTTGGCCGACCGGCGGCCCCGTCGGGCGCGAGCCCGTCTTCTTCGCCTCCTTCGACCAGGACATCGATCCTGCCAAAGTACTCAAGCACACACAGGTGACCGCCCAAGGCAGCCGCTTCAACGTCCGCATGGCCAGCCCGGATGAAGTCGCCGCCGACCCGCGCATCCGGCGCCTCGCTGCAACGTCAACCGAAAGCAGGTGGCTGGCTTTCGTCTCCGATGACATTCTGCCCCCGGATACGACCGTGACAATAACCTTCTCACCCGGCACGCCCTCCGCCGAAGGACCTCTCGTCACCGCCCATCCCCAGAGCTACAGCTTCAGCACTCCCGGCCCCTTTGTCCTCCGCCAGCGGGAGTGCGGTTGGGGAGGAGGAGCCCAGTGCCCGCCCACCAGCCCTCTCTCCTTGCGCTTCAACAACCCTATTGACACCGAGTCGTTCGACCCATCACTGATCACCATAGAGCCCGAGCTCGACTACGTCTACTATGAACTCTTTGGTGATTCCATCTGGATCGTTGGCAACACAAACGCAAGAACCACCTACGCCGTAACTATCGCCTCCGGCCTGACCGACATCTTTGGCCAGTCACTTGGCCAAGATGCCCGGGCCCAGTTCTCCATCGGACCCATGGAGGCCTTCCTTACCGCAGGCAGCCACGGCCCGATTACCATACTTGACCCTTATGCCGAACCGACCTTCCCCATCTACACCGTCAATCTGTATGCGGTAAATGTGCGCGCCTATCGCGTCGCTCCCGAGCAGTACGTCGAATACCAGCAGTGGCGCAGCAACCGCTGGCGCGACGACAGGATCGAACCTCCAGGCGAGTTGGTCATGGAGCGCAAGGTGGAGATCAACCGTCAATTCGACACAGTAATCGAGACCGCGATCGATCTGAACCCAGCGCTTGATGGCGGCACCGGCCACATAATCCTGTACATTGAGCCGGAAGGCGGAATGCTGTCAGCCCTTCTCAACCGGCAGCTGCAGGAAACGCGTATCATAAGTTGGGTCCAGGTGACCGAAATAGGACTCGATGCCTTCGTCGACGCCGATGAGATGTTCGTCTGGGCAAACAGCCTGACTGACGGGGCTCCGCTCAGCGGTGTTGAGGTCACCCTCTGGCCGCAAGACGTACTGGAAGTCACCGACGTGACCGGCTCAGCCCGGTTGAGGCTGCCCCGAAATAGCTCCCAACTGCTCATCGCCCGCCGCGGCGATGACGTGACCTTTCTCCCCGAAAACCGCTACGAATACTACAGGACCGAGACCGGTTGGAACGGATGGCAGCAGCGCGCCGAGCGCG
>JAPPKG010000066.1:0-14175 GCA_026914085.1 Caldilineaceae bacterium
GGGGCCCCCCCCCCCCCAACGCCCCCCCTACTGCCTAATCGACCGGGTGTCGATATTGGTAACAGGTGCCTAATCGAAGGTGTCCAGCCCGACCACGTCCCGCCAGTCCCATCAGATCCCCTTACGTGCCGGCCTTGTGCCTGCCCTTGCACCCTCCCCAACTGACGGACTCCACCGTACGGCGAGGCCCAAAGCCTGCACTGCGTCTCGCCCAAAGACCGTAGACAACTCCGGCCACCACTGGCACTGATTCCCCGCCAGACTGTTCCCACCCCAAATCTGGGATGCACCCGAGTCACACAATGGCCCATGAAGAACACCAAATGTGTAACGGATGTTTAGTGCGCAGCCGCGCGGGGGCCATCAGTGAAGAGCACTTGGCTCCCGGAAATCGCTCACGCCAGAGACGTGAACGGGCCCCAATTGCTATCCCTTTAAATTGTCCGTTCTTGGTTCGCGCTATGTCTACAAATGTCGCGTTAAGTCTACAAATGTCTGCAAATGTCTACAAATATCGCGCCAATTTCGCTTTATTGGGCGCATTTTCCGCGACTTTCCGAGCAGTTCCTCGCTGTCTCCGATGGACGCCGAGAGGCCGATGGGCAGGCACTTCACAGCGTTTCACCTGGCCTCCGACAACCTCACGTTTTCTTTTGGCGAGTGCGGCGGCTTCTCATTTCGATCTCCGCGACTGTCGACCAGGCGCGTCCACAAGGTTGGCTTCACGACTCAGGGAGCCGGCGCAGGCTCCTTCCAAATGTGATCGGATCGCCCGGGTCAGTCTGGGTCCGAAAAAGCCCCGGAATGCGGACTTCGGCCTTGGTCTGAGTCGAGCCAGGTCGGGTTTTGACGCTATCGGGAGGGTTTGGGAGGGTCCGAGAGCGTTTGGGAGGGCAAATCCATTTTTTTGAGTCGTGTGTGTTTAGCTTTGCAGGCACTTGCCGCAGACTCTGTTGGACGGTTGGCCGCCGGGAACTCTGCAACTCATGTGCGGCTTTGGCGGCCCCAGCACATCCAGTTATTCTTGGGGCGAAACTGAGAGCTTCACGACCCATCATAACATACTTTTCTGGCAGAATTCCCGAATTTGGTCACGAACTATGTAAGTGATTCCATAGCAGTTGTAGTGCCGAGGTTCGGCAGCGTTTCAAGCTGGGTGCCGGCAACCAGTTTCATGCGCTTGCATGGCTCGCGAAGAGGGTCGACCTCTGGCGAGCCCAGTATTTCTGAGCTGCCTTGTGAGATCCAGTTCCAAATCGATGCGACCTTGCTCCGGAAGATGGCACTGGGTAGCAGCAACCTACAGCTTTCACATACGTATTCTGTTGTGTAAGGCAAAATATCGCCGAAATTAATCGCTAGTTCTTCGTACGGACCGGTGGCGATGCAGGTGGCTTGCTGGAGCCAGGTAAGAGACAGGTATCCGGCAAGGCAGCTCGAGAGGGGAGCATGCCAGTAGCATCCTTCCTTTTGCCTCACTTGGATAGTCCCTACAAGGTGACTGAGAGACTCATCGCTCTTTTCTCTTGGTGATTTAGACAAGGTTAGCACGCCTGCGGCTGATACAATTAGAGTCCAGGCGAGCTGCATAGGTTCTTCGACAAGAAAGTATGATGGAGTGAAGTAGGCAACGCGGTGGGCCAGAGGGAATCCTTCCGCGGACCGGGACTCTTCTGCCGTGGATTGCAGATAGTGGCCAATGAAACGTCAGGTTTATGGCTGAGATGACTGCGAAACGCGAGACTGGACTTCCCACTTGAAGTGTGAACTTTGTGCATGGTAATTGCTATGACTGATGCGGTGCTGTCGGCTCAAGGTCTGTGCAAGCGGTATGGCGCCCACGTGGCTGTCGATGAGCTGTCTTTTGAGGTACTGCAGGGGGAGATCTTCGGTCTGCTCGGGCCCAACGGCGCAGGGAAGACGAGTACGATCCGTATTCTGATGGATATCTTCAAGGCAGACTCGGGCGAAGTAGCGCTGCTTGGAGGGAAGCCGGGGGAGAATCGGGAGCGGGTCGGCTATCTGCCTGAGGAACGTGGGCTGTACAGGGACCAAAGAGTGCTGGAGGTGCTGGTCTATCTGGGCCGCCTCAAGGGCGTCGACGGCGCGACGGCCAAGCGCAGGGCGCTGGGTCTGCTCGAGAGAGTCGAACTGGAGGAGTGGGGTAGCAAGCGGGTCAAGGAGTTGAGCAGGGGGATGCAGCAGAAGGTACAGTTCATTGCATGCCTGATTCACAACCCGGAACTGCTGATACTGGACGAGCCATTTCAGGGGTTGGACCCTGTCAACGTCGAGATGATCAAGGGTCTGATGCGTTCGCTGGTGAGCGAGGGGAAGACGATCGTATTGAGCGCTCATCAGATGAACCTGGTGGAGGAGCTGTGTGACAGGATCCTGCTCATCGACGAGGGAAAGGCGCTGCTTTACGGTTCGCTGAAAGAGATCAAGCGGGACTTTGCGCCGAACTCAGTGCGAGTGCGGGCGGCGGACCTGCCTTCTGACCTTCCCGGTGTGGCAGGGCGCGAACAACAGGGGGATGTCAGCTTGTTCACGCTGGATGGGATCGGGGCACAGGCGTTTCTGGCGGAGCTTGTGGCGCGGGAGGTCGAGGTGGAGAGTTTCGAGCGAGCCGCGGTACCTCTTAACGACATCTTCGTCGCGATGGTCCAGGGGAAGGCCCGTTCCGAGTAAGCGCAGTAGCCGTCTAGAGGAGTGATGAAGAGAGTACTCATTATAGCCCGACATGAATACTGGGTGAATGTTCGGCGGCCCGACTTTATCATCTTCACGTCGCTTGTTCCGTTGCTGGGTGTCGCGGCGCTTATTGTGAGCCTTTTCTTCGGACGGCAAGCCGGTGGGGCCATTGTTCGCATGTTTGACGGCGGCTCGGATGTTACGGCGGTTGTAGATCGTTCGGGCAGGTTTACGCCGATATTGCAGAGCTTTGAGGAGGAATATGTAGCATACAGCGAAGAGGCAACTGCTCGGGCAGCGCTGGCAAACGCAGAGGTGCAGCGGATCGTTGTCGTACCGGAAACCTATCCGCAAGATGAAGATGTGAAGGTAGTTACTGAAGGAAGCAGGTTTTCCGGGTCAGGGACGCGCGGGCTGCGTACCTTCTTTATTTCGCATCTGATTGAGGAGATCGGGGACGAGACGCTGCAAGCCAGAATGATCGATCCCTATGATGCACAGGTCGAGTATGTCGGAGAACAGGGGCGGACTTCCGGCGGCGTGGCGGGCGAAGTCCTATCATTTCTCGTTCCGTTCCTGTTCGGCATGCTGCTGGCAGTCACGATTTTCGTTTCATCCGGTTACCTCGTGCGCAGTGTGGCCGAGGAGAAGTCGAGCAGGGTGATTGAGATCGTTCTTTCTTCGGTGACGCCCCAGCAACTTCTGGCTGGAAAGGTTCTTGGGTTGGGTGCGCTGGGACTGACGCAGATTCTCGTATGGATTGCGTCGGCAGCCGGACTGAGCGGCGGTCTGGTCGTGCTGGCGGGCATCATGCTTCCGTTGCTTATGCGGGTGGAGGTGTTCGGGCTGGCACTGTTGTATTACATTTTGGGTTTCGGCGTTTACGCAGTTCTGATTGGAGCGATTGGCACACTGGGATCCAGCTTTCAGGAGAGTCAGCAGATCACGGGTATTTTCATCTTCATCGCGGCGATTCCGATGATGTTAACCGGCGTTATCATGACGAATCCCGATGCGATGGTTGTGCGTGTGCTTTCCTGGTTTCCGCTGACGGCCCCGACCACGATGATGCTGCGGCTGCCTCTGGCCGAGGTGCCCTGGACCGATGTTGCAGGGAGCTTAGCCCTGCTGGTCGCAACGATTCCGCTGGTTGTGTGGCTGGGGGCGAAGGTGTTCCGGCTGGGGATGTTGATGTACGGAAAACGTCCGGGGGTCCTTGAGATTATGCGCCTGTTGAGGCATGCTTAGAGCCCTTCAGGCTTCAGTGGCCCCCTTTTTCAGAGCGGTGACGAGGGTATCCATGTGGGCGGGCGTGTTGTAAGCCTGGACCGAGATGCGTACACCCGGCTGACCGCCGTGCTGACCGACGGGCACGATGATGCGGTCTTCCTCCCAGAGCCGCTGATAGTTTTCGACCTTGCCGCGAAGCAGAACGACCCGCATCTGCGCCCACATGGACGGAGGACTGATTGGGGGAAGGCCGGACATTTCCAGTATGCGCTGTTCAGTCTCCTGCAGGAGACTGTGGCAGGCCCGCCGTACCTCAGTCCAATCGTTCTGCTGCTGGAAGTCGATGGCCGCGGGCACGCTAAGATAGGCAGCGGGGTCGATTGTCCCCACTGACGTAAAGTAGTCCTGGAACAAGGAGTCGCCGGGCACGTCTCTGTCCCATCCGTGGCTGACGACCAGGGGTTCGAGAAGGTGCTGGCGTTCCGGCCGTGCGTAGAGGAAGCCTGCACCGCGTGCGCTGCTAAGCCATTTGTGGCAGTTGCCACCATAGAAATCGGCGCCGATTTTTTCCATGTCCAAGTCAATTTGACCGGGGGCGTGGGCGCCGTCCACGACGGAAATGATTCCCGCATCTCTGGCGCGGCGGCAGATCTCTGCCACGGGCAGAATCAGTGCGCTGGGGGAGGTGATGTGGCTTAGTGAGATCACTTTGGTGTGTTCGTCAACGCCGGACCAGATGCGCTCGACAACATGGTCGGGATCGGCGACCGGGACGGCGACCGGCTGATTGACAAGCCTGGCGCCTTTTTTTTCGCAGTTGAATCGCCAGGCGCGGTCAATGGCGCCGTATTCGTGGTCAGTTGTCAGGACTACGTCGCCGTCCTGCAGTTCAAGGGAGCGTGCGACGATGTTGAGGGCATAGGTCACGTTTGGAACGTAGGTCAGATCGTCAGGTGCGGCATTAATGAATGCACCCAGTCTCTCTCTGGACAGTGCCAGGAGATCGGGAAGGCGTCTTCCCAGAAAGACAACAGGGTTTGTTTCCAGCTCTCTCTGCCAATGCTGATAGCTCTCGAATACAGGTTTGGGCACGGCGCCGAAGCTGCCGTGGTTGAGATAGACGACTTCCGGGTCGAGCAGGAATTGGTCTGCGAGATTAGGGAGAGGCAGAAAGAGCGTCATTGATGTGCTACCCTATCAATTGGGATTTATACCCATTCTAACCGCATCGTCTGTGTAGGAGATGCGCTGATGCCGCAATGCCAAAAACTGGTAATCATTGACAATCATTATCATAAGTGCTACTATTGAATCGGCCTTGATTCCGTTTGTGTATAATCTAGTTTGAATGTGATTTGACCTTTGTTGCATGTGTCACGCTATTTGGAGGATTTTATGTCTGATCGGGATCATGAGCAGAAGGTTCGGAGTCAAGAAGAGTATCTCAATTGGTTAAATGGGCAGATCGCAGGAATAAATCTTAGTCTTCAGCTTTTTTTCTATCTGAACCTATCTGATGAAGCAGGAAAATCCTTTAATGAAGTCTTGCTGAAAGCTAAGAGTCAAATTGAAAAAAGAGAATTTGAACCCGATCTTGTTGAAGATTATGTTCAGGGAACTCTGAGAACTCTGAAAGTATTGACAACTCCTGTTGATCCATCAGCAAGAGTAGATGATCCAAATTGGCCCGACATAGACCAAACGGACTTTAAGGGACCGGAGGCAGCATGACTACTTTAGCAAGCTTTCGACAAGAATACGATCAAAAGATTAATGATGTTGAAAAATCTGTCGTTGAGATCAGCAAAGATCTCGAATGGATTAAGTGGATTCTTAAAGTAGTCGCTCCTGCTGTCATTCTTCAACTTTTAGCAAGTATTACGCAAATTGTAATAGCGGTAGTGTCTTGAAAATATAGCAATCCGCTCCTCTCGATTCTAGATTTGACAATTATGATATAATACCCTCGGTGGGACTCGAACCCACATCTGCACCGTAGCCATTCAGAAACGTCCAAGACGCGTCATCAGACGGGACGTTTCAAAAAACCAACGGAGGGACGTGGAATCGAACCACAGTGCTTCTAACACTCGCAAGGTCTTAAGTTACGTCTAGCACTCCACACTAGCAGATCCCTCCACGAAACGGAGAGTGTAGGAATCGAACCTAGGGCGTGGTGAGACGCTCCCAGTGGTTTCTCAGGCCACATTCGTACCGTCTACATTGGCATTCTCCAAAAATGAATACCCTAGGTAGGAATCGAACCTACGACCTGTCTCTTCGCTAAAGGACTGCTCTATCCACTGAGCTACTAGGGCTATTCAGAAAAGTCCGACACGGGCAAGTGTCGGGCTTTTCATTTTCAGAAACTATTATACTGTGTTATACTTTCGTTGTCAAAAATAGTTTTTCACGTCGCATGTTCATCTAGTTTGACATAATTCAATTTGCTCGATTCTAAATTTGACAATTATTGTCAACTATGGTATAATAGTACATAAATCGTTAAATAATTTTGAAAAGGTTTGATTTGTTGAGATTTGGCATAGGAGGTGTCAAATGGATACGGGAGAATTTGAGACTAACGACCTGACTCTACTTGACTTATTCAGAAAATTTCCTAACGATGCGGCTGCTGAAAAATGGTTTGAAAAGAAGCGTTGGCCCAATGGAATCTGCTGCCCCAAGTGCAATAGCGACAATATTCAGGTTGGACCTAAGCATCCAGATATGCCGTACAGGTGTAGAACGTGTCGTAAATTCTTCTCGGTAAAGACTGATACTGCAATGCATTCGTCCAAGCTAGGCTATCAGACTTGGGCGGTAGCGATTTTTCTGATAATGACAAGACCAAAAGGGTATTCAAGCGTCCAGTTAGGAAAGGACTTAGGCATCTCTCAGAAGTCAGCATGGCACTTAGCTCATAGGCTGCGTCAGACCTGGGACTATCAGCATGACAAGATGGTTGGTGAGGTAGAGGTAGACGAGGCGTACTTTGGTGGCAAAGAACGAAATAAGCACAGCAGGAAGAAGCTTCGTTCTGGCCGGGGAGCGGTAGGCAAGATACCTGTTGTTGGAGCTAGAGAGCGATGGAGTGGGGATGTAGTTGCTGCACCTGTTGAGAGAACTGATATAGAGACCTTAACAGACTTTGTAGAAGATAATGTGGAGATTGGGGCGAAGGTCTATACCGACGAATACCGATCATACAACGATTTAGGTTGGGATTACGACCACAGACAGGTCGCTCATAAGCGAGGAGAATACGTCAACGGAGATATTCACACCAATGGAATTGAGTCATTTTGGGCCTTGCTAAAGCGCGGTTATTATGGTACATACCACTGGATGAGTAAGAAGCATTTGCATCGTTACGTAAATGAGTTTACGGGCCGTCAGAATTCAAGGCATTTGTCGATCACCTATCAAATGGAGCGAATGGCTAGGAGAATGGACGGAGAGCGTCTAACGTATCTTGATTTGACTGGATAAGGGAGGTCTTATGGGAAAATCTAAAACCGAGAAGAAGATCAAAGAAGCAAGGCGCAAAGGAAACGAAAACAGACGCAAGAGATCTGTGTCCCCTCCCGGTACTCCAGACGAACTTGCCATTGCTGTTCTTACGACTACGCCGAAAGAGCTGAAAGATTGGAGACGCAGACAAACTAAGAGAAGATAGAGACTAATAAAGTTGGTCTGTTTATTGAAACGTCCCGGCATAGCTTGCCGGGACGTTTTGATTGGGAGATGAAATTACCCTGCCCTTTAGGTAGGACATGAGATTCTTAGATCCGAGCCTTGCCTGACCGGGTCATGCCTGACCTGACACAGCGTCGCTAGACCGTACCGTAAAGGCCGTACCAAATTTCCTCATGTCCTACCTAAAGGGTAGGGTATCACACACAGAACAAGCAGACAATCCTTAGCTTCGGATAGGGATTGTTTTTTGATTCCAGCAAATGTGATTTAGTTCAGTAATTACAAGTTCTATTCATGTTTTGCAAAAGGAGGTTGACGCTCACAAAACGACTATGTAGAATGAGATTTGCCACAACACGAATCGTTTGCAGAAGCCAGACTGAGCAGGGGCATTATGTCCCCTTGCTCTGTAATCGAGTTCGTGTTGTGGCAAACAAGTACTCTGTTCAGTCAGCAAGGGGGCACTCTTATGACTCAGGCTGAATTACTTCTTATTACGGTGATTGCGATTTGGGGAGCGAGTATTTGGGCAGGGGATGTTATTGCGAAAGATAGAGGCAGGCATACTACTCGCTATGTCATAGCCTCTTTTTTATTTGGGCCTTTAGCGGTACTGGTTATGCTGGCACTCCAGCCCGATCCAGATGCGCTGGAAGAGAGGAAGGTAAAGGCTGGATTAAAGAAATGGTGTGTGTACTGCGGTGAATCAGTTCAGGTGCGGGCGGTAAAGTGCAGTCATTGTGGAAGTGAATTAACCTAATGGTTAGAATGGGTATAAATCCCTATCAATTCAGATTGGCCAGCGCGGCGCTCAACTTTTCAGCATAGGGGCGACGCTGTGACGGCGTTGTCAGGAATCTCTCGGCGGAGCGAGTGTACAGCTCGTCGTCGGTGTAGCGGGGAAAGACGTGCTGGTGAAAGTGCCACACGTCCTGGTAGCCGGCGGGTTCGTTGTGCTGGCGTGTTGAGACGCCTTCGCAATCGTAGGCGGTCTTCAAGGCCAGCGCGATGCGGCGGCTGGCCTTGAAAATCTCGGCTCCGTATTCGTCCGGCAAGTCATAGATGTTCTCGTAGTGTTCCCATGGGATGATGATGACGTGGCCTGGATTGCGGGGCCACCAGTGGGAAGATATGAAGCCGACTACCAGACTGGTGCGCAGTACTACGTCGGAGGCGACAGTGTATACGGATTCGTGCTCCTGTCCGGATGCAACTTTGCAGAACGGGCAGCGATAGTTCGGGGGTTGATGGTTATACATTGCGGGTCCTTTACAGTTCATTTAGACCTTCATCGATAATTGGCGCCAGCTCGCTCATCTGGGTGAGAGCGGCTGACACCTGTTTGCCGAATCCAGTTTTCGTGAAACGAACGGGAAGACTCATTCTGTCGGTCAGGTTTGTACGCGAGAAGCGAATCCCTTCGGCCTCCCAGCTATTCGCAACTTCCTCCAAGCGGTCGATGGTGAGGGCGTTGAACTTTTCGCGGTCAAACAGATTCTTGTGGCAGACGTGCAGGTCGATGGACAGGGTCTTCGCGTCCAAGTTTTCTTGCGTGAGCCCGAATTCGAAGTGGATGCCGTCAAGGCCGTAGTTGTACCAGTTGCCTTTAGCGACCTGCATGTATATGCCGGCATGGTATGGGCCGATAAAGGATGACCAACCGCCAGTCTGGTACCACTCCAGGTTGCTCAACTGCCGTAGCACTTTCATGCACTGGGGATGCTGGTCGATAAACAGTTGCCAGCTTGGTGAAACCTCTGTAGTCATTCCATAGCCTCCAAGATGGATGCAGGCCCGGCGTGCACGGACGGACGCCTTTGGCCTGGAAAGAGTGACTTGCGGTACATCAATTTTGCAGCAGATCGAATTGCTCCGCAGTCAGATCAACCGACACGCGCCACAGTTTACGTGCCGCCTCGCTGTCATAGGCGGTTTCCTTGGCACGAAGCTTATGGGGATGCCCGCGCATTCCCATCCAACCGTCCGGGCCGATATAGTCGCCTCCCCTTACTTTCGCCGAGGTAGCGGCGTACAGCTGCGGAAGAGCGCCCTGCTCGGCGCTCTGGGCGAGAAGCGCATTCAAAGTTCGCATCAGTACCAGTTCGAGGCGGGACCCTGTCTCACTCGGCGCTGCGTACTGCAATCGTGTAGCCGCCCAACCCGGGTGGGCAGACGCGCAGACAGTGGGGGCTTCTCTGCTTTCCAGACGTCGCTGCAGTTCGAGCGTGAAGAGCAGATTGGCTAGCTTGCTCTGGGAATACGCGCCGAACCGACTGTAATCGCGAGTACCGCGCAGGTCGCTGAAGTTCATGCGCCCATTGCGGTGGGCCATGCTGCTGACGTTGACGATCCGGCTGGCGGGCGTATCCAACAGGAGGGGGAGCAACGCCCCGGTCAGGGCAAAGTGGCCGAGGTGGTTGACGCCAAATTGGCGTTCAAATCCTTGTGCGGTCTCCTGGCGGGGGATCGCCATGACGCCGGCATTGTTTACGAGGATGTCGAGGCGGTCCAGTTCATTCCGGAGCCTAGCGGCGCAGTGACGGACTGAGTCCAGATCGGCCAAGTCGAGGTCAATGACCTTCAGCTGCGCGCCGGGAATTGTCTGGAGTATATCTGTTCTGGCCTGTTCGCCGCGCTGGGAGGAGCGGCTTGCAAGGAGTACGCGCGCGCCTTTTGCAGCCAGCAGGCGGCAAGTGTGGAAGCCCAGGCCGCTGTTGCCTCCGGTGACGAGAACGGTGCGGCCGGCCTGATCGGGAATCTCTGCACTGGTCCACTTGGGTGTCATTGTGCTGATCTCGGGCGGGTCAAGGATTTCAGAAGGAAGTAGTCGACAGGGCGCCGCCAGTTTGCAGTGAGCCAGCCGGCAACTCTCCGGCTCTTTTGCGGTACATCCACGTTACAACTTTATCTTAAACGCCGAAGGTGCCAAGTCCAATTCCCCCGGCCTGTTCTGTGTAGTTCAGTGCAGTTGATTGCCCCATAGAGGCTTCCTTGAAGGCGTCAACTATGGTAAATTGTAGCGGCTTTCTGGAGCGGCGCGCAGCGGCAAGTCTGAACGCTTCTGACCGGAAAGGGCATTTTGCGAAGCGAGCAGGAGAGCATGGGAGAGGGTTGACTTGCTGGTCAGTGAAGCCAAGCGATTGGCAGTAGCGTGGGTACGCAGCGAGGGAAGTAATATGCCTGGCCTGTTGGGGGCCTTTATCGCCGGTTCGGTCACTACCTTACCTGACGACATGCCACTGCCGCGAAGCTCCGACGTGGACATTACAATGGTGCTGGAGCAACCGCCGGCACGAAAACTTGGCAAGTTCAGCTACCGCGGCGTCTTGCTGGAGGTGTCGTTTGAGGCGCCGGAGAAGATTCTCTCGATCGAGTCTGTCCTTGGCGATCCTCATCTCGCGGGTGGTGTCAAGGCAATGCAGATTGTTTCCGATCCTTCGGGAAATCTGGAGAGTCTGCAGAGCGAAGTAGCAGAGAAGTATGCGTGCCCGAGATGGGTACGAGAACGGTGCCGAGCTACGGCTGCACTGGCAGCAAGTAGGCTCCGGCCTCCAGACAGAGCGACGCCGCTGCACGACGCCGTCACTGCATGGTTGTTTGCGACCAGCCTAACTGCTCTCATTCTGCTGCTGGCAGGGCTGCGGCCACCGACTGTGAGGCGCAGATACGTCGAGGTCCGTAAGTTCCTTCTCGAATACGGGAGACCGGACTTTCACGAGGCGTTGCTGCAGGTGCTCGGGTGTTCCGAATGGAGCCAGAGCCAGGCTGAGAAACATCTGGATGCGGTCGCGAATGCCTTTGACCGGGCCAAATGCTTGCCAAAAGGGAACTTCCCGTATGCGGCAGACATCAGCGACGCAGCGCGACCGGTCGCAATCGGTGGCACCCGAGAGCTAATCGAGCAGGGACTTCAGCGTGAGGCCGTCTTCTGGATGGTTGCGACATATTCACGCTGCCAGTGGATCTTCGACTTCAACAGGTACCACGACAAAGCGTGCCGGTTCCGTCAGGGCTATCTGTCGATGATAAGCGATCTTGGCATTGGGTCGCGGGCAGATCTGGAGGCCAACTGCAGTCAAGGCCTGGCTTTCTTGCCGCGAGTAATGGAGATGGCAGAGGCAGTAATGGATGCCACGCCTGAGATGAAATAGAGTTCCCGGATCGAGAGCAACTGACAGCCAGCAGCCACAGAAGGGAGGACCATGGCCGATGTCACAACGAAACTGGTCAGAAAACATTCGCTTCGCGTCAGCGGAAATTCACGCCCCACCGACAGTGGAGGCGTTGCAGGAGATAGTCCGCGCGAGCCGCAAGGTTCGTGTGCTGGGAGCCCGTCATTCCTTCAACGACGCGGCGGCGATCGATGCGCAGGTCGACGTTGACGGGACGCAGGAAGTGAGCGGGGATCCTTCGTGGGCTTACATTTCGTTGGAGAATCTGGACGCGCCGGTGGAAATCGATCATGAGAGCGGGACGGTTACATGCAGCGGCGGCATCACCTACGGTGAACTGTGTACGCAGATGCACGCGGAAGGTGTTGCGCTGCACAATACTGCTTCGCTGCCGCACATAACTGTGGCCGGTGCGTGCTCGACTGGAACGCACGGGTCGGGTGACGGGAACGGTAATCTGGCTACGGCGGTCGTCGGACTGGAGCTTGTAACGGCTGACGGCGACCTGAAGTTGATGACACTCGAAAAGGACCGGGAGGATTTCGAAGGGTCTGTCGTGGCGTTGGGGGGGCTGGGGGTGGTGACGAGAATGACACTGGCGATGGAGCCGGCTTATTCGATGCAGCAGTATGTCTACAATGATCTGCCTTCGACGACCCTATATGAGAATTTCGACGAGATCATGTCCCGTGCTTACAGCGTCAGCTTGTTCCCTGACTGGCAGGGCGACACCGTCAATCAGGTCTGGTATAAGCACCGCACTGGCCGGTGGGGAGTGAACGGCCAGCAGGCAACCGAGCCTGAGGCGGTCGACCTGGGGCTTCCGTCGGAGCTCTATAGTGCGAAGGCGGCCTCGACTCATTTGCATCCGGTCCCCGAGCTTTCGGCGGAAGGTCTGACGCTCCAAATGGGTATTCCGGGGGCCTGGCACGACAGGCTGCATCACTTTCAGATCGACAGCACGCCGGCCAGCGGCGACGAACTGCAGACAGAGTATTTCGTGCCGCGGGCACATGCTGTGCCTGCGCTGCAGGCTGTGGAGGGTCTGCGTGACAGATTCAGGTCGATGCTCTGGATTTCGGAGATTCGTTCGGTCGCAGCCGACAGGTTGTGGTTGAGCCAGAGCTATGGTACGCCGACGATTGGCATTCACTTTTCCTGGAGGAAGAACTGGCCGGCGGTGCGCGAGGTCATGCCGCTGGTCGAAGAGGCGTTGGCCCCGTTTGAGGTCCGTCCACACTGGGGCAAGCTGTTCTCGATGGCGCCCAAGCAGGTGCAGGCGGCCTATCCGAGGATGGAGGACTTCAAGGCGCTGCTGGGGTCGGCCGATCCCGAAGGCAAGTTTCGCAACGGTTATTTGGACCGGTATGTCTTTGGGTAAAATTGCAGGAACGGAAGGCGAACTGCTGCCAGCAGGTCAGTTGCTCTCCAGCCCTTTGAGGAAGCGAGGCGCGACAAGGAACCGCAGCTCGCAGCTACCCCAATGAAGCTGGCGCCAACGGGCAATGTCCACTTCAAAGTGGGCCAGCCCTGCGGTCGGGAAGCGCAGGTTCATGCGGCCGTCTGTGCCGGCGCACAGGCCTGAAACCAGCTGGGCAACGCTGGGATTGTGGCCTACAAGGAGGACGTGGTAGGCGCTGTCGTGGGTCTCTTGCAGGATGTTCAGGAGCGTGTAGGGGGCGGCGGCATAGATGCGGTCGTTCCAGCCGAAATTGCGCGTGTAGCCTATCAGTTCGGCGACCTTTTCCGCCGTCTGGCGGGTTCGAAGAGCGGGGGAGGAGACGATCCAGTCCGGCTTTTCCTTCACTCTTGCCATTATCTGGCAGATGCGTGGCAACTGCTTGAAGCCGCTTTTTGCCAAGGGGCGGTCAATGTCTCCGCCGGAAATGCTAGTCCTTTTGGCCTTGGCGTGACGAAGGACTGTCAGGTAGCGAGTGTCCATGGCTTCGACAACTCCAGTGTCAAAGGCAATGGCATGTACGGGTGCCGTTGCAGTCGCACCCGTATTCTAGTTCGAAATGTTCGGCGAAGTCAAGGGCGCCGCGTGGAAGGGTGCATCCCAGATTTGGGGTGGGAACATTCTGGCGGGGAATCAGTGCCAGTGGCGGCTGGAACTGTTTACTGTCTTTGGGCGAGTCGCAGGGTAGGGGCCAGGCTTGGCCGTACGATGGAGTCCGTCAGTTGGGGAGGGTGGGAGGGCAGGCACAAGGCCGGCACGTACGGGGATCTGATTTGACTGGCGGGACATGGACTGGCGGGACACCTTCGATTAGGCGCCTGCTACGAATATCGATACCCGGTCGATGAGGCATGTTGTTGGGGGGAGCGTTGCGGGGGGGGGGCCCCCCCCCAAAGGGGGGGCGGAAAAGGCCCCCCCCCC
>JAPPKG010000188.1:0-14052 GCA_026914085.1 Caldilineaceae bacterium
GCGCGCGGTATGCGACGCAAATGAGCAGGCGGCGTCGGAGCGCGCCGACATGCTAGAGGAACTCCTGGGGGAACGCCCCGCTGTTTACAGCACACATCAGGAGCTTCTCGCCCAAGCTCAAGTTGACGCCGCCGACCTGTGCCTTCCTCACGGTCTCCACCACGGTATTGCCGTAGACTGCATGGAGGCCGGCTTGCATGTACTTTGCGAGAAGCCGCTCGGAATTACAATCAAGGCCTGCCGGCTGATGATAGAAGCGGCTGAGAGAACGGGACGAGTTCTTTCAACTGCCGCGCCTCACCGCCGCCAGCCTGGTCAGAGGACGGCAAAGTGGGTATTCGACGAGTCCGGACTGATCGGCGCGCCGCTGAGTTTCTTTCATCAGTTTCGTTCCTCGGCCGTTCTTCCGGGCGCCTCGGGAGCGTCGTCGAACCAGCCCAACCCTTCGCAGCTTTGGGGCCAGCAGGCGGGAGGTTCCAACGAGCCCCTTCCCGAGCACAAGCGCTGGCGCCGGGACAAGCTGATGTCGGGTGGAGGTCCCGTCCTCGACAGCGGCTTTCATTACTGTGATTCGCTGCGCTATTTCTTCGGAGAAGTTGACAACGTCTATGCCGTCCTGCAGTCGGTGAAATCGGGCGTGCCGGAAACATTTGGTGACACGCCGGAAGATACCGTATTCGTTACCTTTACCTTCAAGAACGGGATTTCAGGTACCTGGGCGTGGAGCCTGGCCGCACCGGGCGAAAAAGCCTATGACGTTACCTTCTACGGAAGCAGAGGATCGTTGCGCGATACCACCGCGGCCCCCTTTTCAATCTTCCATCTGTTCCAGCGCACGCCGCAGAAACTGGAGTCCGCCCGCCTGGAGAGCGCAGATGGAAATGTCTACGACATGCGCGAGTTGGAAGCGATGCACCGGGCAACGCTGTCTCAGGAGGAAGAAGAGTTCCTGTACCCGGGAGGGGCGACAGACGGTTTCTCGATTGAGATTTGGGAGTTCCTGGAGATTCTGCGAGGCAACCGAGAGGCGCCGGAGATCGACGGCCGCGAGGGTATGCGCTCTCTGGCGCTCGGCGACGCCATCTACGAATCGGGTCTGACCGGAGAGGTTGTTCACGTCGACGAGGTTCTCAATGGGTCCCGCTCGGCCTTTCAGGATCCAATCGACGAACACTGGGGACTGTCATAGTGGAGATACGCGAGGAAAGCTAGGAGGGAATCCATGTCCATCGGCATGAGCCAGCAGCAGAGAGCGGATTTCGACGAAAAGGGATTCATCATTCTCAAGGACTTCCTGACCCAGGAAGAGTTGAACAGGGTGTTGGCGGCAATCGATGAGGTCGCAGAAGAGGTGAGGGAAATCCAGGGACTGGGACCGGACGACCCATTCGCTGTCCGTAACGCCCTATCACGCCACGAAGCCTTCCTCGACCTGATCGATCACCCGCGCATGTTGCCGCTGGTGGTGGACGCTATCGGCTGGAACATTCAGATTCGCACAACCCATCTGGACTACCGGCCGCCCTACCCCGAGTCCGTTCAACCTGGAACACTTGGAGTCGGTGACGGGGCGGACCAGGAAGTAGGCTACCGAAACCTGTCGTGGCACCCTGATCTTGCCAGCGACTCTCTCTTCATGGGCCCGTCTCTTGACGGTCGGCTGCCCTTTATGGAGATCAAGGTCTTCTACGTACTCTCGGATCTGAGTGAATCGCAGAGCGGGAACCTCTGGATGGTTCCGGGCAGTCATCTGCGCTCTCCCAACGAACTGCGGGAGAATGGCAGGCAGGTCGACCCGAGCCAAGCGCTGGAACTGCGGCTGAAACCTGGCGCAGCGGTCGTATGGCGCACTGCCGTTTGGCACTGCGTTGGCCCGAATCTCTCTGAACGGACGCGCAAGATTATGCACGTCGGTTACCACTACCGCTGGCTGCGCCCCACCGACTACATAAGCCAGGATCCAGCCCTCATTGAAAGGAGTTCACCGATACGTAAGCAGCTGTTAGGTGCGCTTGCCAGCGGCGGCGACCCCCTTGGGGGCGACTCGGCCTTCCATCCCTCCTCTCAATACTGGCTGACGAAGAACGATGATGATGTTCCCCTGCGCGCGTGGGCGGCGGAACGAGGCGTCGGTCGGGAAGGTTTCTTCACAGCACTTTGAGTGCCTCTGATCTCCAATTTAGGTTCCATGCCATGACGAACAATTCCGACTTTCGAGAGGTCAAGGACCGCGTTTTTGCTGACCTCGGCCTATATGAGCAGGTCTCTGGCCTGTACGACGGGCAATGGCTTGCCGGCGAAGGCCGCCCTCGCGTCCCGGTTCATTCACCCATCAACGGTGAGCGGCTTGCCGAAGTCGCTTTGGCCGGCGAAGAAGACTATGATCGGATGGTTGAGCGGGCGTGGGCCTCCTTCGAAGAGTGGTCACGCGTGCCAGCGCCGAAACGGGGCGAGGCTGTACGGGCGATCGGTGACAGATTGCGGGCTTACGTGGACAGTCTGGGCCTATTGGTTACGCTGGAGGTTGGGAAGACGCCGGTGGAGGGCCGCGGTGAAGTGCAGGAGATGATCGACATCGCCGATTTCGCGGTTGGGCTATCGCGTCAGTTGTATGGGATGACTATCGCCAGTGAGAGACAGAGCCACCGCCTGTATGAGCAGTGGCATCCGTACGGCGTAGTCGGCGTCATTACGGCCTTCAACTTTCCCTGCGCGGTCTGGTCCTGGAACGCCTTCATCGCTGCAGTCATTGGAAACGTAGTCGTGTGGAAGCCTTCGCCTAACACTGCTCTCACCGCGATTGCTACTACCAATATCGTAAACGATGTGCTTGACGAGCACGGGCTGCCGCCTCTGTTCTTCTTGGCGGTCGATGAGGCTGGCGAAATCGGGCGGCGAATGAGTTCCGACCGTAGATTGCCGCTGCTTTCCTTTACGGGTTCAGTTCAAACGGGACGCGAAGTTGCAGCCAACGTGGGCGAACGACTTGGCCGCTCGATTCTGGAGCTGGGAGGCAACAATGCAGCGATTGTAACCCCAGACGCCGACATGGAAATTGCGCTGCGCGGCGTTGCCTTCGGCGCGCTGGCGACGGCTGCCCAGCGCTGTACAACTACACGGCGCCTGATTTTGCATGACAGTCTGATAGACAGCTTTCTTCCCCGTCTCATTGATGCGTACCAGAATGTCAGGGTCGGCAGCCCGCTGGAACCCGGCGTGCTGGTTGGTCCGCTGATCAACAGAAAGGCGGTTGACAGCTACGCAAACGCGATAGTAAGGGCCGAGTCCACAGGTGGGCAAGTTCTGGTTGGGAACTCTGTTCTCGAACTGCCGGGCGCTGAAGGTGGGAACTATGTTGCGCCGACGCTGATTGAGGGGCTTGCCCCGGACTCCGAAATCGTTTGCCAAGAAACTTTCGCGCCAATCCTCTATGTGCTTCGTTACTCGAGCCTCGACGAGGCTTTCGAAATCCACAATTGCGTGCCCCAAGGCTTGTCATCTGCCATTTTCAGCAACAACTTGCGCGAAGTTGAGGCCTTTCTCAGTGTCGTAGGCAGTGACTGCGGCCTGGCCAATGTCAATACGGGCACGGCAGGCGCGGAAATCGGCGGTGCGTTCGGCGGCGAGAAGGAGACCGGAGGCGGGCGCGAAAGTGGTTCCGACGCCTGGAAGGCGTACGCTCGACGCCAGACGGTTACAGTGAACTACGGAGCAGAGCTTCCACTTGCCCAAGGCGTAACTTTCGACGTGCGCTGAGGCGGCTGTCGAACTCTTTCTACATCTGTTCTGAATCCCCAAGTCGTCGCTCAAATGAGGCAGGCGTTTCACCACAACGCCAAGAGTGGATTCCCCCTGACTTCGTGTAGCAAAACAGCTCTGTCTTGTTTGAGAACGTCCCTTCTGCGACCTGGGGCACGCTCTAGTTGGACCATGACAGGAAGGTAGACGTGAGGCGTGCGGTTCGGAGAACGGCCCACCGGTCAGTTGCCGGAAGGGTACCTACGGCCCTGGGCGGTGGCGTGGATCCTTTCAATGGGCCCCCCCAAGGGGACGAGAATGGCATTAAATGCCGTGACCCCCTCTGCAGCGACTACGTTTTGGTCGGGACTGATGGTGCGGGCGGCGATGACACGGTCCAGTGAGTCGTATGCGGTAAGTACGACCTGCACTTCAAGGGCTGCATCCCGGCCTACGTTGCGAACAGAGCCCGTGACCAGATATGAACTCATTGGTTCACCGCTGAAAGCAAGGTCCTCTACCACAAGGTCCTGGTAGTATCCGCCTTCATAAGCCGGTACCCCGCTGAACGGATAGATTTGGTAGCTTGCAAACTCTCTGGGAGTCTTCTCAAAGAGAATTGCAAACGGCGCCACGCCTCCGGGCTCAACCAGGTTCAAGAGTGCCGAACCATGTTCCACTGCTAGAGTTGCCCGGTTTGCGTCCAAGAGCATGACCCCGACACGCATCTGTTCAAGTGTAAAGGCGTTAGTATTTACCACTTCTCCCAGAACCCAAAGGCCGCCGAGCGGCGTAAAGCTGAAATGGACTTTTTGATGGGCGAACGGGATGGGAGTAGGCGTTGGCCTCACCCGGATCTGGCCGTCTTCAGTTCGGTCACCAAAGGGAATCACGAGTTCTTGCCCCGGTTGAATCGTACGCGGATCCAGGATGTTGTTTTCCTCCTGGAGCGCTTCGACGGAAACACCGTACTGAACTGAAATGCGGGAAAGTGTGTCGCCAGGCCTGACAAGGTAAACGGTCGGTTCCGGTGTTGGCGTAAACGTCGGTGTGGGAGGGGGAGTCAAAGGAGCAGGCGTGGACGTTACAACGAGCGTCGGTCCGGAGGGGATCGAAAACGTGGCTCCAGGCTCGGGAACTGGTGTCGACGTTGGAATGAGGGTTATGACTTGCCCGCATCCTGACAGCAGGAATATCGCCGCCATTGCTCCAATGGCGAACAGAGCCGACCATCTTGCTAACATAGGAGGAGAATTCACAGTTGACGGCATCCGCAGTACTGACTACCTTGAAGTCCGCTCAATCACGAAGAAGCCCGCAGGCAAACACCCATTCTGTTCGGCTTGCCATTCGAGACGGGAACGTAAGTACGGAGCCATTTTCTCAAAATGGTGGCTCCTGATGACATTCGCAAGAACAAGAGTTTCCTGCAGGAGCATATTCTCCATAATTGTATCACAGCGCCAATCCGTTGCTGACACAGTGTCAGTCGGCTATACTATCTCTGATAGAGCTAACCGGTTGAAGGCTAGTTGGCGCAACGGAGCAGATGAATGAAGATTGCCATCCTTTCTGATAGCCATGACAACATATGGTGTCTCGAGAAAGCGCTTGATGAAGTCAGCAGGCAGAATTGCGATGTACTGCTGCACTGCGGAGACCTGGTTGCCCCATTCATTCTGGCGCAGATGGCGCAGGCGTTTGACGGACCGATTCACGTCATCGAGGGTAACAACGACGGTGACGGGAGACTACAGCAACAGGTGGCTGCCGGCTTTCCCCACATCACGTTGCATGGACCTTACGCCGAACTCGAACTCGGAGGCCGCAAGGTTGCCCTGATTCATTACCCTGAGCCCGCGAGGCGAATTGCGCAGAGCGGAGTTTTTGACCTGGTCTGCTACGGCCACGACCACCAACAACACTGGGAGCGGGTCGGCGACTGTTTGCTGGTTAATCCTGGTGAGGTGATGGGCCGCTACGGCTCCCCAACTTGGGGTATCTATGAATGCGCAAGCCACCAGTTCACACTACAGGCAATCTGATACCCCGAAGCAGACAAAAGCGCTTTGAAGCGCTCCTCTGAATTCCTTCTTCTCCTGATTCTCGTTACAAAAGGACTCTACATTGTTTGAGCTGGTTTTCCTTGGGACCTCGGCATCCGCGCCTTCAGTTCATCGCGGGCTTTCGGCAGCCCTGGTAATGGCGCAAGAGCACCGGTTTCTGATTGACTGCGGCGAAGGCACGCAGCGCCAGATTCTGCGCAGCGGGCTTGGATTTCGTCGTTTGGACAAAATACTTCTTACCCACGGTCACCTTGACCACATTCTCGGGCTTGGCGGGTTGGCCAGTACCCTTGGTCACTGGGAGACGCTGGAGGGGCTGGACATCTATGGAGGCGGGCCGGCACTGACTCGCGTTCAGCGTCTGATGGAGGTTGTCTTCGGGGTTGGAAACGTTGCACAGGCCGGCGTCTGTCTTAACCTCATCGAGGCCGGCACTCTGTTCGAGGGCAAGGGATTTGCGCTTTCTGCGTTTTCCGTACCGCACCGGGGCGGCGGCTGCTTTGGATTTACGATTGAGGAAGAGACGCGCTCGCCATTCGATAATGTGAAGGCGGAGGCGCTGGGCGTTCCGGCCGGCCCGGAACGAAGAGAGTTGGTCGCCGGTCGGCCGGTCGTGCTTTCAGACGGTCGCACAATTCAACCGCAGGAGGTGTTGGGGGATCCCCAGAAGGGGGCGAAGCTTTGCTTTGTCGGCGATGTAAGCCGTACAGGTCCACTCCACAAAATCGTCGCCGGTGCCGACCTCCTGGCGATCGAGGCAACTTATCTGGAAGAGGAACGTGAACTGGCGAAGGGGCACGGGCACATTACCGCGCGGGCAGCGGCTCGTCTGGCCCAAAAGGCCGGAGTGAAACAACTCGTTCTACATCATATCAGCCGCCGCTATCACACCAGGCAGATTCTGGACGAGGCGCGTGCAGTCTTTCCCAGTACAGTTGTCGCCGGCGATCTGGATCTCTTCCGGATTCGCAGGGGCAAGCCGGTAGAATTTCAACCGGGGCCAAAGTACGTGGTCCGCTGAGCTGCAGCTTGGAAAAGGGCACTCTGAGATTTGGGTGAGCAGAGGCCACAGGATCTGTGTACTTGGTACTGGGGCAAGCACCCCATCTCGTCCCGCGAACGGCCGCGCAGCCTGGCCTTTTACTCCTTTGCGAAGAACAAAACGAAACAGATGCCAGTTGGGCATTGGATGCCGCCACCGGCTGCGATGCGTCTTGTCCCCTTTGGCCCAACGGGCGACCTTTCGGGCATCCGATTGTCTTGGAGGAAAACTCTATCGCCGTGAAGTACCGGGAAAAAACCAGGTTGGGACAGGCCTGGCTGCAGGTTGCGTCGCATGCGCTGGAACCGGGCTTACCTGGCCCTTAAGGTCACGAGCGCAGTTTCCCGCCAGTGGCCTTCTCGACAGTGCGGATGATTCGCTGCCGGAGCCGGTTGACCTCTCTTTCCTTCAAGCTGTGGTCCAGGCTTTGGTAGGTTACGCGATAGGCCAATGACTTGTAACCTGCCGGCAACGACTCGCCGCGATAGATGTCAAAGAGCTCCACCGAAGTGAGTCTTGGGTCCCCGGCGCGCCCTCCCCCATCAACAATCGCATCGTGCAAGCGGCGCTGCGTAACTTCCTCTTGGACGACGAACGCCAGGTCTTCGACTACCAAAGGGTAGACACTGATTGGGTCCATCTGCGAAAGCCGCCAGCTCGGGCGGACCAGGGGACCGACTTTCAACTCCGCCAAGACAACGCGTTCACTTCCCAGGCCAAAGGCGCTGCGGACCTGTGGGTGCAGCTCTCCAACGATCCCAAGATGCCCATCCTGCAGAGCAATAAGCGCGCAGCGGGGTCCGAACATGGTCTCGCTTTCGGCGTCGTTCGCGCCGCTTTCGGGATGGGCGCTGAACAGAAAGCTGTCTGACGGGAAGCCGAGTCTTTCCAACAGCGTTTCAATGATGCCCTTCAGATCAAAGAAGTCAAACAGTTCTGCTTCAGATCGGGACAGCGCCGAGGCGGGATCGGCAGTGTCCTGGTATCGGGATCCTCGCAAGGCGATACACAGCCTGCGCTCTTCTTCAGGCAGAATCGAGTCCTCGGCTCCCTCTTCTGAAGGTCCGCCCGGCGCTGGCCGGGGCCGGTACGTTCGCCCGATCTCAAAGACGGCCAGCCGCTCCGTGAAACGCAGGTTGTGTGCCAGGTTTTCCAGCGCGCTCACGATCAGATTTCGTCTCAACACGCGGCGCTCAGGAGAGAGTGGATTGGTCAAGGCTACGAAACGACTGGGATCGCTTGCCGCGTGCGCGTCTTCGCCGTTACTAGGCGTCGGCTTGTCCCAACCTGCACCAGTCAACCGGCCGTGGTTTTCCGGCGTAGTGAGCGTGTGATTCACGGTATCCTGCAGCCCACAACCGATCAGAATATCGCGGATATTTTCCTCTGTCTCCAGGTACGCATTTCTCCGTTGGGGAGGCAAAACCGTATCGAGGAGAGTCTCTGAAATCCGGTCGTATCCGACCACACGCGCGATCTCTTCAGTCAGGTCGGCAGGCACTGAGATATCGAGCCGGTGCCATGGCGCGATAGCAGCGATCACGGGTTCCCCTTCAGCGCGCGCCAGCCCAAAAGTCGACCGTTCCGAGGTATCGGCCGGCAGTTCAGAATGCTCCTCCACCTCGAAATCCAGCCGCCGGAGTGCAGAGCCGATCTCGGACAGTGACAGGTCCATGCCAAGCAATCGTTTCACGTCGCTGTGGGATGTGAACACCTTGACCCGGGGTTGCTCAACGGGGTAGGAGTCGACGATTCCGGGAATGGCGCGTCCTCCGGCCAGCTGCTGCATAAGGTCGGCTGCACGACGTGCAGCCCGGTCGTTCAATGAAGCTGGTACGCCTCGCGTAAATCGGTGGCTGGCCTCACTGTGCAGTCGCAACGTTTGGGACGTTCGGCGGTTGTTGATGCCGTCGAAGGTGGCGGCTTCGAGCAGTATATTGCGTGTTTCACCATGCACTTCTGTCTCTGCGCCGCCCATCACTCCGGCGATGGCGACCGGGCCGGCCTTGTCGGCAATGACCAGCATCGAGGAATCCAGATTGCGCTCCTGACCGTCGAGCGTCTGCAGTCTCTCACCCTCAGTTGCTCTGCGCACAATGATAGTCGGTCTGGAATCACCGACGCTTCGGGCCCTTTCGGTGAGAAGATCGTAATCGAAGGCGTGGAGCGGTTGGCCCGTTTCCAGCATGACATAGTTTGTAATGTCGACGATGTTGTTGATTGGCCGCATTCCAGCGCTGGACAGCCGGTTCTGCAGCCATCGCGGCGACTCGCCCACCTCAATGTCGCGGAGTACAGTTCCCGTAAAACGGTGACACAGGTCAGAGTCGTCTATTTGGGCTGATACGTAGTCTGAAGCACTGTCTTCGCCGCCAGATGCGTCGACATCTTCCGGAAGATGGAGCGCGCCGCCGGTCAGGGCCTTAACCTCTCTGGCGATACCCCACATAGACAGGCAACGCGCCATGTCCGGAGTCAGATCGATTTCAAGGATCTCATCTCCGAGGTATTGGCGAAGCGGCTGTCCTACGGGTGCGTCCTCGGGCAGCAGCAGGATGCCTTCATGCTCCTCGCTGATCCCCAGTTCCAACTCCGAACAGACCATTCCGCTTGATTCGATGCCACGGATTCTCGCCTTCTTCAACCTCTTCCGGGGTCGAGGCTGCTTGTCGCTATAGGCATCGTTGAGAAGCGCTCCTTCGCGGGCAAAGGCAACCTTTAGGACAGGGAGGTCGCCCGCGGTCAACGAACATTCCTTGTATTGGAAAAGATTCGGGGCCCCCGTCACCACTCGCTGCAGGTTCTGACCAGCGGGACCTTCCGAAGGCTCGTGGTCTACATCCACGAGGACCAACCGATCGGCATCGGGATGCGGAAGAACGGCCGCGACCTGCCCGACAACCAGCTTGTCCTTTTCCCACCAGTCGCCGGTGTTTGTAATGCTCGCCTCCTCAAGTCCGGCTAAGGTCAGACGATTCGCCAGACTAGGCGTGGGCAAAGGTATATCGACGTATTCCTGAAGCCAGGACAAAGGAACGAGCATAGTAACTTCTCAACTGGTGTGACGGCGTCCGCTCATCGCCAGAAGCCGTCGATGAACCAAGGATACCGGTGATTCTAGCAGAAGACTGTATTAGTCCGCAGTTTGGCTAGGTCGACTGCCCGCAGTTCAAGGCGCTATTGACGACATCGTGAGCAAGAGAGCGCCAGTACCCCCAGCAGCGTCGGTGGGAATCCAGACTCCGCAACTCTTGTGCAATGGTCCCCATCTCTTTGACAGGCACGGTTCGAAAGCCTGCGATCTCTTCGGTATCGGTTGGGCATAGTTTGTCGCTCAAGCTCTGCAGGTAGAAGACGTAGCTGACGAAAGGGTTTACCGAGTTTTCATTTACAAAGTGGCAGTCCAACACGGCCAGGAAGCGACACAACTGAACCGTCTGCCCAGTCTCTTCGGCGATCTCCCGGAAGAGCGCCGCCTCGATTTCTTCGCCGCGTTCGATTCGGCCCGTGGGCAATCGATATATCGGCTTCTCGTAGCGGTGTTTCGTGTGCAATAGGATTTCGCCGCTTAGCTGGCGGATTGCGAATACCACCTCGCCCCGTCGGTCCGGATTCGCCTGACCTCGATAGGCGCGCATATAGTTGTCGGTCTCAATGCGGTAGCGGTGGCAACGCGGTTTCCCGTATCTTGCGGCAAGGGCCTCGATCTCCAACTGGTCTATGCGCGATTCTACAGATAACTCTGGGGACATGACGGCATCACAAGTGTTGAAGAGAGAAACTTCCCGATACTTGCTGTTTATGCAAGATTGTCCGTCTTCGGGGAAACCTGTCTGGAAATGGCAGGATCAGCTCTCATCTAGATCTTCTGCGATGAGGGACTGGGCTTCGGCAGGATCGAGGATGATGCCCCCGCCCTCCGCACCTCCCGGCACCCCAATTCCTGGCTGACTCAGCCGCGGTGACGAAGACAGGCTTTCGAGGCCTTGCCGCAGCTTTAGCCTGCTCTGGCGCAAGCCTTCAACTTCCACAAGCTGCAGTCCGTAGCGGTTTTCAGGATGGAGTAGAGTGTCGATGAGATCCAGCCCAATCTGCTGTCCCAAATCGCGGCTGCCGTTAAAGGACTTCCAGGGCGCGTGGGCAATGCGAAGAAACTCTCGTCCGGCCTGTGTGCGCATTCCCTGCAGCTTAAAGGGTATGATGGTCCTCTCGAGTCGAATCGCAAGTTGCCATTCTGCGCCAAATGGCGCGGTGATGTCCCTGCCAAGGAGAAAGTAGATTCTGTCGACGTTGCTGATCAATTCAAAGAGGGTATCGTAGTCGACGCCTGCGGTCGGCGTACGGCGGATCTCGGCGCCCACCTGGACCGGCAACTCAGCCAAGATGCGGCCGACAAGCGCCCTTTCCTGTTCCAGGTCTTTGGTTGCACTGACGAAGATGCGAAGTTTCTCTGCCATAGCAGACCGACTGAATTCTGAGAGGATCCCGAGGAGTTCCATGACCATCTGTAGCGATTCATTCGAACTGCTACAGCGCTATTTAACATGATCAGGCGCCAAAACGCCAAAATCTCTGGCGATTGTCATAAATCGCATTTTAGACCGGATCGGCGGCTACCGAGCCATCTACAGTCTTTGAGAACGACGCAACAGGCAGAGGAAAGAGTCGAAAAAAGAAATGAATGCAAAAAGCCCTGCGTCGCAAATTGCAGGGCTTTGCGCTTTCTATGGCTGCGCAGGTGTCCCGATTCCAAGGTATCGATCGAATAGGGTGACAGAATGGATGGTACATTAAGCTGAAGACGCGGCATCTCTCTTCAGTCGCCGCTCCCAGTATTCGATGTCTGCGTCGACCATCAGGCGGGCCAACTCACCGAAGGAGACGGTCGGCTCCCATCCGAGTTTGCGTCCGGCCTTGGAGGCGTCGCCGACGAGCAGGTCGACCTCTGCCGGCCTGTAAAAACTGTCGTCCTGGACGACGAACTCCTGCCAGTCTAAGTCGACGTGACCGAATGACTCCTCAAGGAACTCGCGTACACTGTGCGTTTCACCGGTGGCGACCACGTAGTCGTCTGGACTTTCCTGCTGCAGCATCAGCCACATCGCCCTCACGTAGTCAGGCGCGTAACCCCAATCGCGGCGCGATTCCAGGTTGCCCAATCGCAGTTCCTTGCTCAACCCGAGTTTTATTCGTGCGACCCCGTTGGTGATCTTATGCGTGACGAATTCCAGTCCTCGCCGAGGGCTCTCGTGGTTGAAAAGGATTCCCGAACAGGCGTAGATGCCATAGCTTTCCCTGTAGTTTACCGTGATCCAGTGGCCGTAAACCTTCGCCACGCCATAAGGACTGCGGGGATAGAACGGCGTGCCCTCGGTCTGGGGGACTTCACGGACCTTGCCGAACATTTCACTGCTACTGGCCTGGTAGAAGCGGATCTTGGGATCGACGATCCGAATCGCGTCCAGCAGACGCGTCACCCCCAAGGCGGTGAACTCTCCTGTCAGGACGGGCTGCGTAAAACTGGTGGGCACAAAGCTCTGAGCTGCAAGATTGTAGACTTCCTGTGGACGGTATTCCTGCAGGATGCTGATCAGACTCAACTGGTCTAGCAGGTCGCCCTGGGCGATCTCGATGTCGTCCTGGATGTGCCTGATGCGGTCAAAGTTGATGGTGCTTGTACGGCGAACCATCCCAATGACGCTATAACCTTGTTTGAGTAGAAGCTCGGCCAGGTAACTTCCGTCCTGTCCGGTTACACCTGTAATGAGTGCAGTAGGCATTAATTTGGCTCCTGTGGCGTACCGCGCCGCCTCCGTCCTGCAATACAGCAGAGCAACAACTGAACTTCGGGATTTATCCGACGAAAAGTCCGGACTCTACAACCTGGCGACAGTCAGACAGCTCGCGGCTTCAATGTTTCCAGCCCTCCTATGGACCTCCAGACGAGGCGCTGGTGTTTTTCCGCCAGTACAGGAGGACATCTTTCAGGCTCTCTCGCAGGGGAATCGTGGGAACCCATCCTGTTTTCCTGAAAAACCTGGTCGGGTCACATACGACACGAGGTACATCGCTTGGCCGAAGTCGCTGCGGATCCTGCTCCAACGTGATTTCAACAGAACTCAGGTCGAGCAGGACATTCAGCAGTTCCCAGACCGGTATGGATGACCCGCTCCCAATGTTGTAGACGCCGCCGGGCTCCCCATGCTGGAGTGCAAGCCAGTAGGCGCGGACCATGTCTCTGACGTCAGTGTAGTCGCGTTCTGCTTCCAGGTTTCCAACTTTGAGGACCGGTTCCTGCAATCCTGCTTCTATCTCGGCGATCTGACGCGCAAAGGCGCTGGCGACAAAACTATCGGACTGCCCCGGACCGATATGGTTGAAGCTGCGAACGCGGACGGCTGACAATCTGTAATTGTACCAGTACTGCTGCGCCATCAGGTCCTGTGCGACCTTGCTTATTCCGTAGGGAGAGTTTGGACGCAGCGGCGTCGATTCATTGATGGGAAGGTCGCCGGGCTCAATAAGTCCGTAGACCTCCGACGATGCGACGACAAGGATGCGGGCTTCTGGAGCATGGCGCCGCAGTGCCTCCAGCAAGTTCAGCTGGCAACTGAGGTTCAACTCGTAGACGGCCCAAGGCTGATCCCAACTGGCGCGGACGTCGCTCCAGGCGGCGAGATGGAAGACGAAATCCGGCTTAACCCGCACGATGACCTCGTCGATCCAGGACGGATTGCGAAGGTCACCTTTGTGAAGGTGCAGTTGATCGCGCAAGCCCTGAATCCGACTGTCGGCGCGATGAACTGTCCCGTGGAGTTCCGGTGGCTGCTTGAAACTTCCGGACAGGAGGTAACCGGCAAGAACTGAGCCGACAAAGCCCGATATTCCGGTGATGAGTACGCGCACGAAGTCTGCCTTTCCCGAAAGCGCAATTATAGCAGACACCTTCAGGGCAGCGCGAACGCAGGCGAAGGGTCGCGTGCATCCCAAAAGGGGTTAAACGGTCGCATACCTCTGGAGCCATCCAAGCCACTCCCAGTTCCCATTCTGGTTCCCGCCAGAATAAGCGCCCCCTCTGACCACTGACCACTAACCACTGCAGTTCTGGGCGGTGGGGGCGAGTAGGCCCGCCCCTGTTGGGGGGGGGGGGGGGGGGGGGGGGCGCCGCCCCCGCCCCCGCGGCCCCCCCCCCGGCGCGCCGGGGGG